>JAOUPD010000023.1 GCA_029880065.1 Hadesarchaea archaeon | reverse complement strand
GTCCCCGCGAGCATCTTGCCGAACACATTGGAAATGAACTCCTCGGGGATGCCGGAGGCGTTGTCCTCGACTATCACTCGGAAATGTTCGGGTTCTTCGTCGAATCGCTTGATGATTACAACTATCTTTGGGAGTACACCCGTCTCCTCAGCCGCATCGATTGCGTTGGTGACGCCTTCGTGGATGATCGTGGTGAGCGAGCGAATCTTGCCCGTGTAACCCAGCATCGCAGCATTTTTTCGGAAAAACTCGCTAACGCTATGCTCCCTAAACTCTTTAAAGAGTTCTTCTGCCATAGTTTTCATTTAGGCCACCTTAAAGTCCTTATTTTACTATCTTATAAGCTTTACTAGCTTATTTATCTCAAAAGTCCCCCTTATGTCATTATTTCTCGATTTTACCTAATTTTTATAGATTTTACCCCCGCAGGTCTAAAAGGTTTGCGTTTTAGGGGATTCGCCTCCGTTCGATGAATTTTCTTTTCATTTCCCTGCGCTTTCGCTCGAGGAACCGGTAGACTGATGAATGTTTGGCTCCCTCAAGCAATATCTGGATTGCTCCTCGCGCGACAGCCAATTGCTCCGCAGTTCCAATAATCGCAATGGTCTTGCCGTAAATCGACACATGGGCACCCGTTGTTTCCTCCAGAATTTGTCTTGTTTTCCCCCGCTCCCCTATCGCCCGTCCCTTGAGTCGGACGAGCGCGCGCTCCGAGGGCCCGGCGAAGTCTCTGATGTCGATTACCTCGAGGAGCTGGTCGTCTTGGAACAACCGAAAAGCCCGCTCAGAGCTGAATCCGCGAGCGATGGCGTGAATCACTTCCCTCGCTTTAAGCGCCCCGAGGGGATCTTCACCGGGTTCAATCCGCACCTCTCCGGTCTCGCTATCAAGAGTTAGCTGCGTGCCCGTACGGCGCTCGATCTCCTGCTTCACCTCGCCCCTTGGGCCTATCGCGACACCTATGCGTTCCTTCGGCAGTCGGGCGTACATCACTTGCACCTAACACGGGCTCAGATTATCTTGGGCAAAGATTTTAACCATTTTTGTGTACTCCCGGATTTGCTATCCGGAGAGGACGACCCCCTCAGCCTCCAAGAGTTTTTTTCGTGTATACACAAAAACGTTGCGGTGGGTGTTCGTCTTATTCACCCTTGAGATCAGAAAATAGTTGGGCCGGTTCAGGTGTTGTCAAGCCGAGCTTGCGAAAATAACGCACGAGTTGGCTCAGGTCGCGCATCAACAGCTCGTCGCTCATCGGGTTCGCAATATCCGTCGCCATCGAAAAATCAATGAGTACAGGCTCTGGAGTCAGCATCACGTTATACTCGCTGAAATCGGCATGAATGAGCTCGGCCTTGTGGTATAACGTCTTGATCGCTTCGAACAACCTCTCGAATACCTGCCGTGGTTCCTTTGGTGGGACATCTTTCATGAGGGGGTAGGGTACCCCCTCCTCACCCACGAACTCCATCGCGAGCACATTTTTTTCGAAACCGATCGGCTTCGGTACCGCGACACCTGCTTCGTGGGCTCGCTGCAAATTTTTGAACTCGCGCGAAACCCAAGCGTAGATGATATGCCTTCGCTCGCGCTGGATGCGGCGAAATCGCGGATCTCCGGCTATGTAGCGGTACATATTTTTGAAGTTGGTGGTGGCAATTCGGTAAATTTTGGTCGCGATGTAGTTGCCCTGCTTGTCGAGCGCGCAAAAGATATTTGCCTCCTTGCCTGTGGAAACAGCGCCGTAAAATATGTCGAAGATTCCTTGATTTATCATGTGGTAGAGCGTCAACAGGGTCGAGCTGTCGAAGACGCTTGCCATTATCTTATAGGTTTCGGAGTCTCTCTCAAGGCGTTCAGGTCTGCGGCGCTCAAGCTTGCGAAGGAGAGCTTCAAAATCGGCCGGCAAACGATGTCCCCTATTCCCAGATGCCCTTTCTCCTCAACCATCCGACCTGCGTTCGGGTATAGCGATAGATGACATCTCCCTTCTTATCGCTCTGCACAGACCAGGGACGGATGATCACCACATCGTTCTCACGAACCCAGAGCCGCTTGCGGATTTTGCCCCGAATGCGACAGACGCGCACGTGCCCATCCTTGCACCTTACGCGCAGGTGGTCAAAGCCAAACATTTGTTCAACAACACCTAAAACTTCGTCCGGGGAAGGCATTCGAATTCGCTCGATTTCCTCCCCTGGAGTCAACTTCTTACGCTTGGGCATCAGGCGCCTCCGAGCTTCCGATCCCAGAGCAGTCGGTTTACCCCGTTTAACATTGCTTGAACACTTGCCATGATGATGTCCCCGCTTGTGCCTCGGGCTGTTACTATGCGCCGGCCATCAGTTAGCTTGACCACGACATCTACCATCGCATCGGTTCCTCCAGAGATCGCGTCGACATGATACGCCTGCAATCTGATGTTTGATGTGCCCTCGATGACTTTTCGAATCGCATCCATCGCGGCATCGACCGGGCCGACTCCTACTCCTGACTCGACCACTTCTTTGTCCTCAAATTTTATCCGCACCGAAGCAGTCGGGGTCACTTTATTGCCGCTCACCACGGTAAGTTCGTCAAGCTTAACCACTTCCTCAAGCGTGCGCCGCATCACTGCGTCTACTATCACGCGCAGCTCGGTGTCTGTGACTAGCTTTCCTCTATCACCCAGTTGCTTGACCTGCTCGAAAATCGCTTGGACTTGCTTCTTTGTTGGCTTTAGGCCCATCCGTTTGAGTTCGTTCTCAATCGCATGGGTGCCGACGTGTTTTCCGAATACAATTTTTCGATGTTGTCCCACTACTTCAGGCGAGATCGGCTCGTAGGTTGGTGGATAGGCGAGCACGCCGTGAGTGTGGATGCCCGCTTCGTGTGCGAAGGCGTTTTCTCCAACCACGGCTTTCGTCGGCGATACCGGCAGTCCCGTGTTACGCTCCACAAGTTTGGAGATGCTGTAAAGTTTGTTCAGCCTGATTCTAGTTTTGATTTCGTGGAAGTGTGTGAGCGCGAGCACAACCTCTTCAAGCGCGGCATTTCCTCCACGCTCACCCAAGCCGTTAACTGTCACATGGACCTCTTGGGCTCCAGCTTTGACCGCGGCGATCGTGTTCGCAGTCCCCATGCCGAAATCATCGTGGCAGTGGGCAGCAACGGGCACTTTCACGATCTTCGTGAGTTTGGAGAAAAGCTCATTCGCCTTTTCAGGGGTGAGCACGCCCACAGTATCGCATACGCAAACCCGCTGTGCCCCCTCCTTGGCTGCTGCCGAGAGGAACTCTTGGAGGAAGGTCGGGTCGGTACGAGTAGCGTCCTCAGCGGAGAACTCCACCACCAGCCCGTGGTCGAGGGCATAACGCGTGGCGTCGAGAGATATCCGCTTTATCTCTTGTCTGCTTTTTTTCAGCTTGTGCTTTAGGTGGATGTCGGATGTGGGAACGACGAGGTGCACGCTGTCGACATCGCAGGCTAGCGCGGCATCCACATCGCTTCGAAGGGCCCGGACAAAGCTACATATCTCAGCATCCAAGCCAGCATTCGAGATGAGTTTTATCGCTTGACGTTCGCCATCTGAGGTTATCGCCGCCCCTGCTTCTATAATGTCAACGCCGAGGTTGTCGAGGGCGCGGGCTATCTCCAGCTTCTCCTTGGGCGCCAGAGCCACGCCGGGGGTCTGCTCCCCATCGCGCAGCGTTGTATCAAGCACCTTAACTCTGCGTTTTGCCATTTCCTAACCTCGTGCTATATTGGGCAATGTTATTATTTAATGCCCTATACTAATTGTTGAGGGTGTGAGAATGCCAAAAGAGGCTTTCGTAAGCGATTTCATTAAGCAGGTGGGCAAGGGGGTAAAGCTCCCGAAGCGCGTTAGGATATTCGATACCACCCTTCGAGATGGCGACCAGACCCCGGGAGTATCGTTCACTGCCGACCAGAAGCTGCTCGTTGCGCGGCAGCTCGACAGATTGGGGGTGGACACGATTGAAGCAGGCACACCAGTATCGTCCGAGGGTGAAAGAAAGGCTGTGACTGCGATAGCAAAGGCTGGCTTGAACGCGGAAGTCTGTGGATTAGCTAGGGCAATTAAAGAAGATGTGGACGCGGCACTTGAGTGTGGGGTAGATTGCGTTCATGTGTTCATCAGCACGTCGGACTTGCACCTTGAACACATGCTCAAGATGACGCGTGAACAGGTGCTCCGACAAGCGGTAAAGCATGTTGAGCACGCCAAGGACCATGGTGTCACCGTCGAGTTTTCTGCCATGGATGCCACGCGGACCAACTTGGAATACCTCAAACAAATCTATCAAGCGACCATAGAGGCTGGAGCGGATCGCATCAACGTTCCGGATACAGTAGGCGTGATCACCCCGCGAGGCATGAATTATCTAATCAGTCAGCTGAAGCCCGTCATAAAAGTGCCGATAAGCGTGCACTGTCACGATGACCTCGGTCTGGCAACGGCCAACTCGCTCGCAGCGGTTGAGGCTGGGGCCGAACAGGTTCAAGTAGCGGTCAATGGGCTAGGCGAACGTGCGGGCAACGCATCACTAGAGGAGGTTGTCATGGCTCTTCGGGCACTTTACGGGGCAAAACTGAAGATTCAAACCAAGTTGCTCGCTGAGACTTCTGATTTGGTTGAGCGTCTGACGGGGATACCGGTGCCGCCGAACAAGGCGATTGTTGGGGAGAATGCGTTTGTCCATGTTTCAGGTATTCATGCACATGGGGTGCTTGAGTTCCCTGGTACTTATGAGCCTATTTCGCCGGAGCTGGTCGGGCACCATCGCCGTCTGTCCTTGGGTAAGCTTACTGGAAGGCACTCGGTTGAAAAACAGCTAAGGAGCATCGGAGTGGGGGCGACCAAGGTACAGTTGACGGAGATCACGAAGCGGGTCAAGGAACTCGGGGACAAGGGCAAACGCGTGACTGACGTCGACCTACGGGCGATAGCAGAGAGCGTGCTTGGAACATTGCCTCCAGAAGAGAAGTTGGTCGAGCTAAAAGAGGTTACTGTGACCACCGGGAGCACTATAACCCCAACCGCTTCGGTACGGGTGGTCGTACGAGGTGAGGAGCGAGTGGGCTCTGCGACGGGCGTTGGCCCGGTGGACGCCGCGATTGCCGCGATTCGTAACGTCATGAAAGAAATTTCGGCGCTTAAGCTGAAGGAGTACCACCTTGACGCCATCACAGGGGGTAGCGATGCGCTGGCCGAGGTCACGGTGAAGCTCGAGGATGAAAAGACCAACCTCTACATCGCAAAGGGCGTACGGGAGGATGTGGTCATAGCGAGTGTCGAGGCGATGATCAACGGAATAAACAGATACTTCGCGGGACGGAAGTAGAATCATAGGTATAAAGAAAACGATAAGGATTAACTTTTCAGTATTCTCTAAAAAACCGATACAATATTTAAATAACCCAGATGCGCAAAAAAATTATGACAAATTTAATAAAAAGCCTACCCTTCATAGGTAGAAAATATAGGGTGATGCTCAAGAAAGCCAAAATTACAACTACAGGAGAAATATTAGAACACGGAATTTGCCGTACCAGCCGTGGAAATTTAGCAAATGAATTAGGTATCAGTGAAAGACTGATTTCTAAATGGGTTAATCTAGCTGATTTGTTAAGGGTAAAAGGAATCGGGAAGAGATACCTCAAATTGCTCGACAAGATCGGTATTGGCAATCTGAACAAACTTTCTAAACAAGACCCAGATAATATACTTCAAAAGATTGATTCGCTTGATCAAGAAGATCTCCAAAAAATAAAAAGGAAACCTTCTAAAAAAACAATTAGAAGATGGATCGAAGAATCAAGAAAAACAGGAAAAATTGTACAGAACCTAAGCGACGACTTGGATATATTAGAAGTTGATATTGGAAGAAAAATATTTCTCGTACATGACATGGCTTTAGATTTAATAGGAAGCAAAGAATGGGAAACAATTATAAATTGGGGCAATGAAATAAAAAATAAATGCTTTTTTGAAATTATTCAATTAGGAGAACAAATCAACGAATTAAGGGAAGGGATAGATAAACAAAAAAAGAGTGACATTACTGAAAGATTCTCAAAAAATAAAAAAATTAAAGAATTAAAGGAATCTATTCTTAAAGAGATTAAAAGACCGTCAGATCTCAAAAAAATTGAGGCTTATCTTTTGAATGCTATCAAAAAACAACCGCCAAAAACACCCGTAGAAAACGCGAAAATACTTGATTTAGAAAAAAAGGTATATTATAATTTCTTCCTATTTTTTACAAGTGACTTTTTGATTCTTATCGGTAGATCTGGTCTAAGCATGGAGAGAAAAGACGAATACACTTTGGATGAAGAAGCCATCCAAGAAAAATTAAAGCATATTAATTCTTCAATGCCGCTATCTTATCATTTTCTTAAAAGATCGGCGGGCGAAATTAAAAAACAGAGCCTTTTAGATGTGATTAAATTAATGAAATATACAGATCAAGTAAATTCTATGTTTGCTAAACTCATGCCGCATACCGAAAAAATTGAAATTAATAAATTATTTAATAGAACATATACCTTATACAAAAAAATTATGCGTGAGGTTTCATGTAAGTTTTATTTATTTTACACTATTTATGGGGTGGAAAACAGACTTAAAAATTTAATAAAGAATGTGAACAAAAAAAATTGGCAGACGTATACAAAAAGAAAGTTGAAATTTTTAATTTTCCCTAAAAAGAAGGATATCATAATCATCAATCAGCTTTCTAGCTATAATTTAATGAAAAATTTGTATAGGAGGTTATAAGATGGCTTCAGCCGGTTGTGAAAGGGAGCAGTGGGCGTATGATGAAGCTCTTGAGCTATATCAAGAAGCTTTAAATGAGCTTCCCACAGCGGAGGAAGTAATAGAGGCTGAAGAGCATCTTGAGGCTCTAAAAGACCTCTTGATTTACGTTGATGATTATCCAGAACTCTTTAATGACCCAGAAAGATTCAAAGAAAAAATTGAGGAAGATATAGAAGAACTAGAAAAAGTTCTAGAGGAATACTACTCGAAAATTGAAATCTACCTAGAGGCTTGCATTACCCTTTACCATATATGGGAAATTCTTGAAGAATGTCTAAGTAACTTAAAAACATGCGAGGGTTGCTCGGAAGAATTTGGGCCTGAATATATAACAACTTGTAAGGGTTGTGGCGGAGATTATTGTGACACCTGTTTTGACGCAGGTATTGAGGCATGGGAACTGAAACAACAAGAAAACGTGTAATAAAATATAAACGGAGGTGAAAAAGAAAATGGCGACAAAGAAGGAAAGAATACGATCTTATCCTATCAAAACCATAGAAGGCATAAACAAAGTTCATGCAGAAAAATTAGTAAAGGTAGGTATAAAGACGACTTGGGCATTGCTAAAGCATTCAATAACCCGCAAGGATAGGGAAAAGCTTGCCAAAAAAGCGGGCATAAGTAAGAAACTGATTCTTGAATGGGCAAATATATCGGACCTGCTGAGGATTAAAGGCGTTGGCGAGGAATACTCTGACATGCTTGAAGAAGTAGGTGTAGATACCATCAAAGAACTCAAAATGAGAAACGTTGGTAACTTATATCCCGCTATCAAAAATTACTGTGATAAATCTAGGCTTGTCAGGAAAGCGCCGTCACAAAAGCAAGTTGCTAGTTGGATAACCCAAGCTAAGATAATGAAACCCATGCTGAAATATTAAAACTTTTTCTTTCTTTTTTTAATAAAGAACCATAAAATATAACGGAACAATTTCGCAAATTTGAGGGTTAATGGGCACCTTTAATTGACTGGAGTAAGAAAAAATAGTTCTTTGTCGTTAGCAAAAAGCCTAAGCCCAGTTCTTTCGTCGTTCTCAAAGTTCTGCCCCGATTCTGTTAAAAATTGGAACACTGAACCTTCATAGGTTTACGTCCTCTGGCCCCAGCGTCACCAATTTTACTCTTGCTTTCTTGCTTCGCCAATCCTCAACGAGGTATAGAAGCCGTGCTCCCTCGAGACGCCAAAGTTCACCCACAGGTTCCGCGTTTCGTCAATAGGCACCCGAATCGAGTCTGGATATGGTTTGCCTTTAGGCCAGTTGATGTAACCGTTAGGAAGGACAAGCGAAAAAGTGTCCCCCTTCACAGGGATGTTGGCCGTGTAAGGCTCCTTGCCCTCTCGCTTCGCTACGACTCTCAAGGTCGAGATACTTCGAGTTTCATCTTGGATTTCCTCCACCATCTTTTCACCTCCCGCTCTTGGTTGATGAGGAAACGTGCATACCCCGCATTTTCGCGTGATTCATTTCCCGCCAAGGTTTTGGATGTTGGTTCTTTATAAAGGGGAAAACATTTTTAGGATCGATTTTCCCGCTTCAGTACAAAAATGTACACTAAAGACTTAAATAGTACATAAACCAAAAAAAGGGGTGAGTCAGCAGTGAGGGTGGAAGTTTGAAGGTCTCTAGCATCCAAGAGATAGAGAAATTTGTCGATGAGTTCGGCAGGCCATGCTTGTTTCCGATAGTGGCGACCTTCGAGGGTTGCGCCAGTCCTGCAAAGGTCTATCTTAACATGAGAAACAATCGTCCCTCTTACCTGCTCGAATCAGCTGAGGGCATGGGCAAGCGGGCGAGGTACAGCTTCATCGGAATCAATCCGCTCCTTACGCTGAAGGTAAAGGATGGGCGGACGCAGCTTGGAGGAAATAAGCAGCTAAAGGAAATGGCCAGGAGAAACATCAGGAAGAAAGGCCAAGAAATGGATCCAATTGAAATTGTGAAGAGAACTTTTTTGGTGGGCCAGTTATCGGTACCGAGAATCAATTACCCAAGGTTCATCTGTGGGCCTGTGGGCTACTTCGCTTATGATGCGATTAGGCGCCTCTTCGATATCGGAAAAAGGGCGGGTGATGACTTGCGGCATCCCGATGCTGAGTTCACGCTCGCTAAAAATACAGTCGTGTTTGATCACGCGGAAAAAAAGACTTTTGTGTGCTCCAATGCTTTCATCTTGGAAAATTCGGACCTGAAGGTGGTGTATGTAGACTCATTAAATGAGATTAAAAGTAAAGTGAAGCAGCTTAGCGAGGCGAAACAACTTCCACGCTTGCGGACAGATGTGGGGCTGAAGACGAACGTAACATCAAACATGACTCGGGGCGAGTTCATAGATGCTGTTAGGCGGGTTCAAGAATATATTAATTCAAGCGATGTGCTGCAACTAGTGCTCTCGAGACGCATGGAAACTAAGTTAAACGGGGATCCCTACTCGGCGTACCTCGCTCTCCACAAGATAAACCCGTCGCCTTACATGTACTACCTAGACTTTGGGCGGCGGAAGGTAATCGGCTCCAGTCCCGAGACATTGGTCAGGGTCGAGAAAAAGGAGGTCATGACCAGGCCGATAGGCGGTACTAGGCGTCGGGGGCGAAGCGTTAGAGAGGATAGGGAAATCAAGCGAAAGTTACTAAGCGACAGAAAAGAGCGCGAAGAGCACATGATGCTCGTACATCTGGGCCGCGAAGACATAAGCAAAGTCTCGAAAGTGGGCTCGGTTAAGGTCAAAAATTTCATGACAATAAATAAGTACAGTCATGTCATGCACATCGTTTCGACCGTAGTTGGAGCGCTACGGGAGGACAAAGACGAGTTTGACGCGCTAAGAATCAACTTCCCCGCTGGCACGGTGGTTGGGGCTCCGAGATTCAGGGCGATGGAGATAATCGAAGAACTCGAACCGACGCGTAGGGGGATATATGCGGGCGGCGTCGGCTATTTTGATTACAGGCACAGCATGGACTTCGCAATCGCTATCCGGACTATTGTTGTCGAGGATGGTAAAGCCTACGCACAGGTTGGCGCAGGGGTTGTATCTAGATCCGTCCCCGAGCTGGAGTTCTACGAGACTGAGAACAAGGGGCGAGCGCTCCTTAAAGCGATAGGTATTGCGAAAGCATAAAGGAGGTGATAAATTGGAGTCCATGAAAAACGCCATATCGAAAGTGGTAGGCGGAGAGAACTTGACCGAAGCTGAAGCTGAGGCGGCAATGAAGTTCATCATGTCAGGTGGGGCGACCCAGGCGCAGATAAGCTCATTCCTAACCGCGCTTCGCATGAAGGGCGAAACGATCGAGGAGATTACGGCTTTCGCCCGGGTTATGCGTGAGTTCGCGGCTCGGATAACCCCAAAGGTGGACAACATCTTGGTCGATACCTGCGGCACTGGTGGTGATAAAGTTAAAACATTCAATATAAGCACAGCTGCGATGTTTGTCGCTGCGGGAGCGGGAGTTAGAATAGCTAAGCACGGCAACCGCTCGGTGACCAGCAAGGCCGGGAGTGCTGATGTTGTTGAAGCCATGGGGGTGCAGATAGACCTCCCTCCGGGCGAGGTCCAGCGCTGCATCGAGACGGTTGGGATAGGATTCATGTTTGCTCCACGATTTCATGGTGCTATGAAGCACGCGGTAGGTCCGCGCCGCGAGATGGGCATTCGAACTATTTTTAACATTCTCGGCCCCCTGACAAACCCCGCGAGCGCCCAAGGGCAGGTGATGGGGGTTTACGATGGGGCGCTGACCGAGAAGCTCGCTCAAGTGCTCGCGCGCCTAGGCTGCAGGCGAGCGATGGTTGTTTACGGCTTGGATGGGATAGACGAGGTATCCACTTTAGGAGAGACGAAAATCTCGGAGCTCAACGACAGCAAAGTGAGTACCTATACGATATCGCCCGAAGAGTTCGGCCTCGCGCGAACTCGCTCTGAAGCCATTGCAGGGAAGGACTTGGCTGAAAATGCCCGGATGTTGCTTAAGGTGCTGCGCGGCGAAAAGGGACCGCGGAGAGACATCGTGCTGTTGAACGCAGCAGCTACTATCGTTGTGGGGGGCAAAGCTCACGATCTGCACGAAGGAATCGCTGTCGCTGTAGATGCCATCGATTCCGGTAGTGCTTACGAAAAACTCGTTCAACTCATTGAAGCAACGAGCGGCAACTTGGACAAATTAAAAGCGTTGGAGGCTACGATTTGAACATTTTGGCGAAAATTGTAGAAGACGCTCGAGTTCGCGTCAAGAAGCAGGCCAAAGCCAAGCCAATCTCAAGAATGAAAATCGATAGGTCGCCCAAGCGGAGCCTGCGCAAGGCTATCGAAAGCGCACCTAAAGTGCCTTTGATTGGGGAGATAAAACGAGCTTCACCTTCAATGGGCGATATCAACCTTGACCTTGATGTGTTTGAAGTTTCACGCGCGATGGTCAGGGGGGGAGTCATAGCTATTTCAGTGCTAACGGAGCCAAAATATTTCAAGGGCGACTTAAGCTACATCCTAAAGATACGTAAAGCTGTCGACGTGCCGGTTCTGCGAAAAGATTTCATAGTTGACGAGTATCAGCTATACCAGTCGGTTGAGCTTGGCGCGGACGCAGTCTTGTTGATAGCTGGAGTTTTGGGGGAGGACCTCAAGCGCTTCATTGATCTAACGCGTGAGCTTGGGATGGAAAGTTTCGTTGAAGTTGATGAGGAGGAACAGGTGAAATTTGCGTCTGCCGCTGGCGCTGAGCTGATGGGGATAAACAACCGTGACTTAAAAACCATGCAAGTCGACATCACTCGCACGGCTAGGCTTGCTCCTCTCGTGCCTGATAAGGTGGTGCTTGTGAGCGAGAGCGGGATGCGCATGCCGAATGATATTAAATTTGTGCTCGATGCTGGCGCTGATGCTGTGCTTGTGGGAACTTCTTTAATGAAGTCGAGAAATATCGAACAACAGGCGCGATTGTTCGTGAATGCGAGGTAAACTCATGGTGAAGGTCAAAATATGCGGTTTCACAAATACCGAGGACTTGAGAGTTGCCTGTACGCTGGGCGTAGACATGGTCGGGACAATTGTCGAGATACCAAAATCGCCCCGAAGAGTGACGATTGAGCAAGCGAAACAAATCTTAGCTGCGGCGTCAAAGGGTGTCGATAAAGTTGCAGTGGCCATGCCGAAAAATCTAGGCGAAGTTGAGAGAATAGCGCGGGAGTTGAAGCCCGATTACCTTCAGTTTCATTTCACTTTTCCAGCAGACGAGATCCTCAAACTCAAAAAACGTCTTGGTATAAAGTTGATTTCGGTTATTGCGATATCTCAGAAAGTCGAGGGCCATCAGGAAATAATAAGTCGGGCTATCGAGGCAGCTAGGATAGCAGATTTTCTAATGCTCGATACGAAGGGGCCGAGTGGGGGCGGTACCGGTCTCGCTCACGATTGGAGCTTAAGCCGCCGAATTCGTGATGCTGTGGGTAAACCAATGTTTTTAGCAGGGGGACTTAATCCCTCCAACGTTAAAGAGGCGATTAGGTTAGTACAGCCTTATGGAGTAGATGTTTCCACAGGAGTCGAGTCCAGCCCAGGCAAAAAGGACGCGAGGCTCATGAGCGAGTTCATCGAAGCTGCGAGAGGAGGCATAAAATGAAGTACGTAAACAAGTTTCCTGTGAAAGGGAAATTTGACGGCTTCGGCGGACAGTTCGTGCCAGAGACGATTATGCCAGCGCTAGAAGAACTCGAAGCAGCTTACAAAAGATTAAAGGATGATCCAAAATTCAAACGCGAGCTCGATTATTACCTGAGGGAGTATGCAGGGCGCCCGACACCGCTATACCTCGCGAAAAATTTGTCAAATCTGGTTGGGATGAAAGTTTATCTCAAGCGTGAAGATCTTGCCATGACCGGTGCGCACAAAATTAATAACACGCTGGGTCAAGCTCTCCTCGCAAAATACATTGGTAAAACCCGCGTAATCGCCGAAACTGGGGCGGGGCAGCACGGGGTCGCTACCGCTACAGCTGCCGCGATGCTCGGGCTAAAATGCGACATCTATATGGGCACCGTGGACATGGAGCGTCAAAAGCTCAACGTATTTCGAATGCGGTTGCTTGGGGCAAGAGTAATCCCCGTCAAGAGTGGTTCGTGCACGCTGAAGGATGCCGTCAACGAGGCCATCCGTGACTGGACGGCAAATGTCCAAACTACCCACTACTTGTTGGGCTCGGTGGTTGGGCCCCACCCATATCCGATGATTGTGCGAGATTTCCAGCGGGTGATTGGAGAGGAGACCAAAGAACAGATTTTGAATGCTGAAAAACGTTTGCCCGATGCTATCGTTGCATGCGTGGGCGGCGGGAGCAACGCGATTGGAATCTTCTACGATTTTCTTGACGACCCAGTCGAATTTTATGGTATTGAGGCAGGTGGTAAGGGACTCGAGACTGGAAAGCATGCAGCGCCGCTTTGTAGTGGGTCCAAAGGCATACTCCACGGATCCCATAGCTTAGTGATGCAGGATAAATTCGGGCAGATCTTACCAACTCACAGCATTTCCGCCGGGCTGGATTACCCGGG
>JAOUPD010000093.1 GCA_029880065.1 Hadesarchaea archaeon | reverse complement strand
GTTCGTTGGGTTCCCGAGCACATGCGGCAGAGGTTAATCGACTGGGTAGAGTCGATGGATTGGGACTGGGTGATCTCGAGGCAGCGGGTCTTTGCGACCCCGATTCCAGCTTGGTACTGTACGGGTTGTAAAGAGCCGATTGTCGCCGAGGAAAAACAACTGCCCGTGAACCCTGCGAAAGATAAACCACCAGTCAAAAAATGCCCAAAATGCGGCAGCACGAGCTTCGAGCCCGAGCAAGATGTGCTCGACACGTGGATGGACAGTTCAATAACGATTGCCGCTCATGCTGGCTGGCCAGAGCTCGACCGACGCCTCTTTCCAGCAGACCTTCAACCCAACGGGACCGACATCATCCGCACATGGGACTACTACCTGCTGGTCAGACACCTGGCGCTGCTAGGCGAGGCGCCCTATCGCACGGTGCTCATCAACGGTATGGTTTTTGGTGAGGACGGTCGAAAGATGTCGAAATCACTCGGCAATTACGTCGACACGACCATGGCGCGAAGCAAGTATGGGGCCGATGCCTTACGTCAGTGGGCAGCGATTGGCGCCTCCACGGGTTCCGACATACCCTTCAGCTGGAAGGATGTCGAATTCGGTTACCGATTCATGCGTAAGTTCTGGAATGCTGCGCGTTTCGCTGGGGCCCACCTGAACGCGAAAATTGCTGAACTCGACACGAAGAAGCTCAAGTTTAGACCTGTCGACCTCTGGATCCTTAGCCGTCTCAACCGACTTATCAAGCAAACCACGGACTGGCTCGATGACTTCCAGTTTAACCACGCGCTAAGTGCAATCCAGACCTTCGTGTGGCACGAGTTTTGCGATATGTACATCGAAGAAATTAAACACCGCCTCTATGGTGACGATTCCACTGCCGACGCTGCACGGTATACACTTTACCATGTGATATTAGCCGCCACCAAACTGCTCGCTCCATTCATACCGTACTTCTCCGAGGAGGTTTACCAGGCCCACTTCGCCAAAGATCACCCATACCCAAGCGTTCACGTCTCAAGCTGGCCCGAAGCAAACGAGGAGTTTATCGATGAATCAGCCGAGCGAACCGGAGAGATAGCAAACTTGATAGTGAGTGCTCTTCGACAATTCAAGTCTGCGCACAAGATGGCGCTTAGCAAGGAACTTTCATCGGTCGAAATTTATTCCTCTAACAAGGAGATAGCAAAACATTTGAAGCAGGTTGGTGATGACATCTCCGGCACCATGCGAGTGAGCAAGCTCGACATCAAAGTCGGCAGGCCGAAGCTGGCCGAGCGAGTGCTTGCGGTCGAACCCAAATTGGCAAAGCTAGGGCCGCGTCTACATGCGGACGCGAAACTTGTCGTGCAAGCTTTGCGTGAGGCTAAGCCAGAGATACTAGCAAAACAGCTTGCAAAAGGGAAGCTCAAACTCCGCGCGGGTGGAAAGCAATTCGAACTCGCGCCCGAAGATGTGAGGGTGATAAAAGAGACCGCGAGCGCGGGGCACAAGGTCGAAGTCATTGACATCCAAGAGCCCGCGTTAACTATCCTGATCGCATCTTCATGAGTTGGGTCTATGTTCTAAGGTAAGATAAAACTATGATCACCACGAAAATTGCGATGAAAATCGCCATCGTAATTAATCTACTGCGTGCCATGCGTTTCTGTTGTTTTTTGAAGATGTCCTCGCACGAGGGTGAACAGAAAAATTTATCTGACTCAATCGCCTTCCCGCAAACAATGCAATGTCGGTGATCCTCTGGCATCTTATCATCCGGGTACAATCGTGGTACCACTATGCTCCGCACCCCTTAAAATCTCCGGTAAGCGTTTAATCTCGTGCTTCCCCAACACAAGCGTTTGGATGCCCGTCCGCTGGATGAGCTTCGCGCTAACAGGGTCGACTATCACGTTAGCTCCCGGTTTCAATTTTTTAACCGCTACCAACTTCATGAGCTCCTCTCCAGTCATAACCTTGAACTTCTTCGCTTTTGGGTCAAGTTTAGGATCAGCTGTGTAGACTCCACCCACATCTGTGAAGAAAATCAAAAGTTTGGACTTGCTCGAATTAGCCAACATCGCGGCGACCGCATCGGTGGTTTGGCCGGGCATTATACCGCCCATTACAGGCACTTTATCCCTAAGCATCACCCTAATTGCCTCTTCAAACGTGGTAAGGGGTTTCTGTTCCGCGAGATTGCCGAGGGCCGCAATCAACAGCCGGGCATTCAGACGCGTGACATCTATGCCTATGATGTCGCAGAGGGTGCTTGAGGCTTTCAGTTTTCGTGCCACCGCTATATATTTGCGCGAAGGTCCTCCTCCACCGGTGACGACGAGGATTTCATGCCTCTGCGACTTAAGCGCACGGAGCGTCTGAGCTACCTCTCGAATGCAACCCACATCCGGCTCCTCCGGCGCCAAGATCGAGCCACCAAAGCAAAATGTCACTCGCACTTTATCACCAAAGTAAGTTCGGCGCCATATTATTAACATTCGCGGTTGAAACTATGATGGGATACGAATGTCTGTCGATAGCAAGGCGCGTTACCAATTCAAGCGGATGCTCGAAGATTTGGCTAGCAAGCGCGGCCGGGGAACCGAGCTCATCTCGGTCTACATTACCCCAGATTTCGAAATAGTCAAAGTTATCCAACAGCTGCGGAATGAGCAAGGAACGGCAGCGAACATAAAATCGAAGACGACTCGAAAGAACGTTATAAGCGCTCTCGAGCGAATTGTCCAATTCTTGCGCACCTACGCCGACACTCACAGGCGCCCCCCTTCAAATGGGATGGCCATATTTTGTGGAAACGTGGCTGGACGAGAGGACATCGCTGACATCAAGCTTTATTGGGTCGAGCCACCTGAGCAGATAACTATCAGGATGTACCGCTGCGACCAAGAGTTCGTGCTCGACCCGCTGCGAGAGATGCTCCAAGTCAAGGAGACCGTGGGAGTGCTCGTCATGGATCGACGAGAGGCAACGCTCGCGACCCTACGTGGCAAACGCATCGATATCGTGAGAAAGTTGACCTCAGGCGTCCCAGGAAAACACGGCAAAGGAGGCCAGTCTGCAAGACGGTTCGAACGGTTGATAGAAATCGCTGCTCATGATTATGCGAAAAGGGTTGCGGAAGCCGCCAATGAGATATTTTCGCAGATCTCAGATCTGCGGGCGGTAATAGTCGGTGGACCTGGGCCGACTAAAGACGAATTCCTGAAAAGTGAATTGTTGCAAGATAGGGTCAAAAATAAGATCGCTGGAGTGCTCGATACCGGTTACACCGATGAGCAAGGGGTAAAGGAAGTGGTAAACAAATCAGGTGAGATACTCGCCGACCTCGATATCCTGAAGGAAAAATCGCTCATCCAACGCTTCATGGAGGAACTCGTCGCCGGCAGGGGACTAGCGACATACGGCGAGCGGGAAATCAGGCACTCCCTTGAGCTGGGCGCTGTCGAGCTATTGTTAATTTCAGAGGGAATACGGAAAAACCGCGTAACTGCCAAATGCCAATCTTGTGGGCATGAGCTGCAGGAAACCGTTGAGGATGTTGAAAAATTCAAAAAACAGCTGTCTGCGCGAGAATGCCCGAGCTGCGGCGAAACCAGGTTGTCGTTAGTCGAGAGCAAGGATGTCGTGCAAGAGCTGCTGGAGCTAGCGGACCAGTTTGGTGCTGGCGCTGAGTTCATCTCGACCGAAACCGAGGAGGGCAAACAACTTCTGATAGCTTTCAAGGGATTGGCAGCGCTCTTGAGGTTTAGGCCCGCTGCGTGAAGGTTCATTAAGGGAGTGCTCGCGATGGAAATTGTGATTAAGGCGATTATAAAAGAAAGTGGGATAACATTTTTTTCAAAATCTAGTAAGGAAGTTTCGGCATGAATAGGACAAAAATTAGAAAACACCGGCGGGCGAAAAGTGTCAAATGGTGGATCCCTAGGTTAATCTTTATCGCTACTCTCTGTGGGTTTG
>JAOUPD010000092.1 GCA_029880065.1 Hadesarchaea archaeon | reverse complement strand
GTCCGTGCTCTGGTTCGTCAGGCGCTCGGTCAACGTGAGCTTGTAATAGGTCGGTTGCGTGCAAAATTGCACCTCGAGTCCGTCGAAACTTCCTGGGGCGTCAATGCTGGTCTCATATCGAACGGTCGGGGGATCGCTCTCCAATATCTGTGCATCAGGGTTCGTCAAAAAAAGTTTCGATCCAGCCAGCCCCTGAACTTCTACGATGTGTTTTTGACGGGGGAAATTTCGTGGACCTAGGATGATACCTCCAAATTTACCCTCATAGATAGGGCCCACCCCCGAAACCAGATTGTCGGCGATATAGGAGATGTGATATGTCAGCCTCTTCCTGCCGCCGAGCTTGAAGCGAATCGTGATAGTGGTTTTTTCCAACTCACTTTCTAAACTTTCATCGTCACTCCAGACGTTGATGTCGTGAATCTCATCGGTTGCTATCTGATGTTTGATTTCGTAGGTGTAGGTCTGAGTGGAAGAATTGTAAATAACGTATTTTTCGTGTGCGTTAAGAGTTCTGTCTGCGTTAATAGTGTAGCTCAACTCCACCAACTCATAGTAAGTGCTTGACGGCTGCGCTTTCGCCGGGGGTGCGGTGGCTGCTAAAATAAAAAGTAAGAGTAAAAGCAGATGTTTTTTCAACTGATCCCCTACCTTTTTTGATTTGCGCACGATAATTTAAATGGTGCCATATGCGCGTCGTGCTCGCCGAACGCCGCTCACCCGGCGAAAGGTCCAGCTTGGAGGAGCTTGCTGCTTTAGCGCGAACGCTCAACCACGAGGTCGTCGGCGTACTCGAGCAGGTACGGAAGCCAGACCCCGCTTACCTCATAGGCAAAGGTAAGGCTCAGGAACTCGCGGATTTAACCCGCTCGAAGGGGGCCAACCGCGTCGTCTTTAACAACCAGCTAACCCCCTCGCAGGCTTACAAACTCTCGCGGCTCGTAGGAGTCGAGGTAATCGATCGCTTCCAGCTCATCCTAGAAATATTCGCGATGCGCGCTGGGTCACCCGAGGCGAAGCTTCAGGTCGAGTACGCAAGGCTGAGCTATGAGATGCCGAGAATTCGAGAACAGGTGCGAGCACTCATGTCGGTCGAACAGCCAGGTTTGATGGGCGGGGGTGAGTACGAGGTGGATGTCCGCTACGACATGGTCAAGCGGAAGCTCGTGAATCTGAGACGGAAACTCAAATCGATCGCCAGCGTGAGGGAGCAGCGACGGAAGCGCAGGCACAGTAGGGGGTTCAAGCTTGTGGCGCTAGCGGGCTATACCAATGCCGGCAAATCAACGCTGCTCAACGCGCTCACCGCTGCGAAAGCCGAGGTGGACGATATGCTTTTTACCACCCTGATGCCCCGCACACGGGCGATGCGCGCGAGCCGAATGATTTTGCTAACTGACACCGTAGGTTTCATCGACGGTTTGCCCCCGTGGCTGGTTGAGGCCTTCAAGGCGACGCTTGAGGAGATCTACCTCGCCGACCTCGTGGTGCTCGTGTTCGATGTCGCCGAACCTTTGCCCGAAATCCTCCGAAAGTTTCGGGCGTCCCGCGAGGTGCTGGCGGAGTACCCTGTGAAAGTGGTCGCGGCTCTCAACAAGGCCGACCTCATTCCGCGCGAGGAACTCGAACGCAAGCTCAAGACCCTAAACGACGTAACGATGTTTGCCATCCCCATCTCGGCGCTCAAGCACACCAACCTGAGCTCACTCATCGAGATAATAAGGACGAACGTTTCCGGGAGTAGAGAACCTGCTTGAAATATCGGCAAAAAACTGTTTCCTGCTCGTGAGAATAATCAAAAAGTGCTGAAAATTATGAGTTTGATGCTTTTAATGTTGCAGCAGCGCATCAGCATCATTTGGGGTCGCTGTACCAGCCGTTTTCCTCAATAGGCTTTTTGGAAGCTCTAAACTTTGAAAAAAAGCTTTTTAGTGGAAAATTTAGAGTAATATCAAGTTACAAGACAAGAAAACCGAAAAAACCGAATAAACAGCCGCGGTTTTCGCATTTTTCGGACGCTAAGTACGTTAATTATATTTATTAGTTTTTACAAAATAATACGAATACTAGCCCATTAGGTGGATAAAATGAACAAAAAAATTAGCCATCGCCGAAGAAAGAAAGTTGTTAAAAAACGTGCCGAAGTGAAAAAGAACTCCCATCCAAAGCCGTCGGATGATCCTGTTTTAATGGATATTCTCATCCGGATAGCTGGCGAGCGTGGGTATGAGGTAGCGAAGGAACTCATGGGGAACGAAATCACAGACGAGGAGATAGCGAATCGGATGGGCATCCGAGTAAATCTTGTGCGAAAAATCCTCTACAGCCTATACGAGAACCGCGTGGTGAGCTACCACAGGGTCCGGGACGAGCACAGCGGGTGGTACGTCTATTACTGGCGGATCGAGCCAGAGCGAGCGCGGGAATATTTCGACAACAACAAGCGCCAACTCATACAAAAGCTCGAGGATCTACTCGATACGGAGCGGAGCACGAATTTCTTCAATTGCGGGAACGGGGACCCCAAGTTACCCTTTGAACTCGCGGTGGAGAACGATTTCAAGTGCCCGCGCTGTGGGGATAAGTTGGAGCCCTATGACAACTCGAGTGTGATCACAGCGCTCGAGCGCCAGATCGAATTGCTCCGACATCATCTAATGGAGAGTTAGTTGCCTTTTTCGGCAATTTTAAAGCATCGGTTTCTGGAAAATCTCTCTTCTTAGGCGGTTGTTCTTTAAGTGTCCCGATAGAGAGAGTATAACGAAAAAATAAAGGCAACTAGATGAGCTGGCGTTTATGAGAGTTCTGTTCGTGGAACCCCCCAAAGATTTTTGGTTTATTATGGGTGAATATCTCCCGCCTCCGTTAGGGATCCTACAGCTTGCAGCTTATCTCGAGAGCAAAAACAAAAATGTTGAAATCGAAGTGCTGGACTGTCAAGCAAAACAGTTGGATTGGAAGGAACTTGAAAAATACATTGAATCTTTCCAACCAGATGTTGTGGCCCCTAACGCGCTTGCAACTTGCAACGCTTACACTGTCGTCAGAACCTTAGAACTGGTAAAAAAGGTTAATCCAAACATCTTAACGGTCGCCGGGGGCCAACACTTTACTGCCACCGCTCAAGAAAGCTTGGAGACATATCCGGAAATTGATGTGATTATTCGTGGGGAGGGCGAGCAAACATTTGTAGAATTAGTCCAAGCTTTAGGTGAGAAATCCTCTTTTTCTCGGGTAAACGGCATTTCTTTCAGGCACAAAGGAAAAATCCTGCACAATCCGCCACGACCGTTAATCGAAAATCTGGATGATTTGCCATTTCCAGGCTATCGCTTCGTTGAGGATGTCGTGAATAAATACCATTTTAAAATGATGGCAGGTTCAAAAGCCGGATATGCTTTAATTGAGGGGTCGAGAGGATGTCCCCACCGCTGCACATTTTGTTCTCAGTGGAAACATTGGGCGGGGATATGGAGGGGCAAGTCACCAAAGCGCATCGCAGACGAAATGGAGTTTTGCTACCAAAATTATGGAATCCGGTTTCTCTGGCTAACTGACGACAATTTTGGGTTGGGTAAACATGCGAGCAACCTATGCAATGAGATCGTTAAGAGAGGAATTGAAGATGACATAATGTGGTTTATGCAGGTTAGATCTGACGACATTATCAAAAATCGGGATATCTTACCCAAAATGCGAAATGCGGGAAACCGGTGGGTGCTTGTAGGGGTAGAAAGCCACAGCTCAACCACCTTAGATACATTCAGAAAGAAAATACGCCCGGAAGACACCAAAACTGCGATGAGATTGTTGAAAGAGAACGGCATATTCGCCCAGGCAACTTTAATCATCGGAGAACGTAAAGACACGGCCGAATCAATTTCAAATCTTAGAGAGTTTGTAAATGACGTTGACCCCGATCTAGCAATTTTCATGATTTTGACACCGTTTCCTGGAACCGAGCTTTATGAAACGGCAAAACGAAACGGTTGGATAGAAGACAATAATTGGGCAAATTATGACATGGTGCATGTTATTATGCCCACGGAAACTTTGACCAGAAAAGAAGTGCAGGAAGAGCTTTACAAGTGCTACCGTAACTACTACGGTTCTCTTGGCAGACGATTCAAAGGCCTTTTCTCGAGTAACA
>JAOUPD010000022.1 GCA_029880065.1 Hadesarchaea archaeon | reverse complement strand
AATCCTCTTCCCTTTTTTTAATAAAAATAGAAGCGCCGGGGGGGGAGATTTGAACTCCCGAGGCCAAAAGGGCCACGTGCTCAAAGCATCTCTAGCACAAGAAGGCATACACGGATTCAGATTTTGAGGGGCTTCAGCATCTTCAAAATTTCAAACCACAACACGCTCAAAATGCCAGCACCAAGACAAATCGCTATGTCAATGGGATGAAGATATGCCAGTTTGAAAATGTCACGGAGCGCTGGAACGTAGAGCACTAGAGCGAGAAATATGATAGTCCCGCCCACAACAAACCAAAGGGCAGAATTTTTGGAGCGAATTGAATAGATTACATTTCTTGACCAAGAGAGGTTCGCTAATATCAGACCAAGGTTAGCTATTATGAGAGTAGTGAAGGTGAGTGCCCGCGCCTCAAATTCTCCTAGCCCGCGATAGAAAGAGATCCCGAAAATTAAAAGGATTGTTAGAAAAACTATTAAACCCTGCAATACGCATAATCCTAAAGTTCTTGTGTCGAACATTTTTTTCTTTGGATCTCTAGGCGGACGTTTCATAACGTCAGCTTCTTCTGCCTGCGCTTCGAAAACTATCGAACACGCAGGGTCTATTATCAGTTCGAGAAATACAATATGGACTGGCAGAAGGACTAGGGGCATGTTGAAAAGGACGGGTATAATTGTTATTCCCGCGATTGGTATGTGAATTGTAAGTATGTAAACCATCGCCTTTCTTATGTTATCGTAAATCCTCCTTCCGAGCTTGACTGCCCGAACGGTTGATGAGAAATCGTCATCGAGTAAAACGAGTGAGGAAGCCTCTCTAGCTACATCGGTCCCCCTTTCCCCCATAGCTATACCTATGTTGGCCGATTTCAGCGCTGGGGCATCATTGACTCCATCACCCGTCATTGCGACGATTTCGCCGTTTGCCTTAAGGGCATTAACTATTTTCAACTTCTGTTCAGGAACTACTCTGGCGAATATATTTACTCCCTTTATTCTTTCCTTGAGTTCTTTATCATCCATCTTTTCAAGTTCTGGCCCGGTAATCACCTTATCATTTGGCTCTAGCCCAACCTTTTTCGCTATGTGCTGTGCTGTACCGGGATAATCACCAGAAATCATTACAACCCTTATCCCTGCAGTATAACATTCTTTTATTGCCTCAGCGACACCATCTCTTGCCGGATCCTCGAACCCGAGTAGTCCTAGGAATTCGAACTTGAAGTCATGCTGTTTTCCCGGCAGGTCGGCCTTTTTGAAGTACGCCTTGGATACCCCTATTACCCTTAGGCCTTCGCTCACCATCGTCGCGATGTTTTTGGAGATCTCTTTCATCCCATCCTTATCAAAATGGCATAGGTCCGCGATGGCTTCGGGAGCACCCTTCGAGGCTATAACATACTCATTACCATCCGGCGAGTTCCAGACCTGAGACATCGCTAGAAGCTTTTTTGAAAGTATATACTCCTGAACTAGATTCCAGTTACTATGGATGTGCTCCGTATTTGCTAGATATTTTTCTGAGAGATTCTTTATTGCCTTCTCCATCGGGTCAAACGCATCTTTCATGCTCGCGAGGACGCCAAATTCTACAACCTCGTGGAATTTTTCAGGCAGGGGCCCCTTTTCCCCGACATCGTAGAATTCTTTGCCCGCAAATATTTTACTGACGTTCATCTTGTTCATAGTCAGAGTTCCCGTCTTGTCAACACAGAAAACGGTGGCTGAGCCCAGAGTTTCTAGCGCAGCGACTCTGCGCGTTAGCACTCTTTTCTTAGAAATCCGCCACGCCCCAAGTGCAAGAAATACCGCTAGAACTACGGGGAACTCTTCAGGAAGAATCGCCATCGCGAGCGTTATTCCGACAAGCATGCCGTTTAGCAGGTCCCCCCTAGTAATCGCATAAGTCGCTATAACTATGACACAGAGCAGGAGACCTATGAGTGCCAGATTGCGAACAAGCTTTCCTGTTTCTTTTTGAAGAGGCGTATCCTCCGGTTCTAGACTCTTAAGGACCTTTCCTATCTTCCCCATTTCAGTTTTTACTCCAGTCGCTACAACTTTGGCAAGTCCATGTCCTTGAACTACCAATGTTCCAGAATAAACGAATGGATTGTCATCTCCACCAGGTCTGCCAATCTCAGTGACTCCATCCCATGTGGTCTTTCTTACTGGTACAGATTCTCCCGTGAGTAGTGATTCATCAACAAGCAAGTACATTGAATCCAGCATTACGCAATCTGCGGGAACCCTGTCGCCATCTGATAGAAGAAGGATGTCTTCACGTACAACTTCTCGCCCAGGAATCCTCTTCTGTTTTCCTCCTCGGATGACCAGAGCACGCGGGCTCGATAAATGCCTGAGGGCATCCAGCGCCCTTTCGGTCTTTCTTTCGTGGTAGATTGCTATGCCTATTATCACGAATACGAAACTCATGAGAATAATCGCTTCTTCCAAATCCCCAAGTACAAGGTAAATGATGCCGCACGAAATTAGGAGCAGAAACATTGGCTCCCTAATGACTTCAGAAATTATTTTAGGTACACTTCTCTCCTCGGCGTATGGCAGTTCGTTGTATCCTTCCTCGCCCAGCCTTCGAGCGGCTTCTTCCTCTGACAAGCCTTCAGTTTTTCTTGGATTTTTAAACATAACTCGCCTTGCTTTTTAGTTATAAAGAGATTAACCTTTTAAAGCCATACGAAAACACATTTGCAAAAATCGCTATTTTATATCTCGCATTGACATCTAGATTGAAATCAGGAAAAATTTTGTTTTAGCGCCGGGGAAGGGATTTGAACCCTTGAGGCCCAAAGGGCCACACGCTCTCAAGGCGTGCGCCTTACCTGGCTTGGCTACCCCGGCACCAAAATGAGAGTATGTCTCTCACTAATTAACTATTTTAAAATTAGGTCTTGAGCTCGATCTCAATCGCGACTTCTTCAGGCACTTGGATGCGCATAATCTGTCGCATCACTCGCTCGTCTGCCTGCATGTCAATTAAGCGCTTATGCACGCGCAGCTCCCACCGGTCCCACGTCGCCGTTCCCTCACCATCGGGCGATTTTCTCGTGGGCACCACTATCCTGCGCGTGGGGAGGGGAATGGGCCCCGAGAGCTTGATGCCGACCCGCTCCGCTATGCCAGAGATTTGCTTGCAGACCTCGTCGAGCTTTTTCGGGTCAGTGCTCGAAAGCCTTATGCGCGCCTTTTGCAATGCTACCCCTCACCCTACCTAAAGGAGCGAGGGTAATAAAAGAGTTGGGACTATTTCGCGGGGATCAGGTCTACGCAGACACCTGCTGCGATAGTCATGCCCATGTCGCGCACGGCGAAGCGACTCAGTTGTGGGAGATCAGCAGCCTTCTCGATCACCATGGGCTTGGTAGGCGTTACCTTAATCGTCGCCATATCTCCCTTCTTTATAAACTCTGGCTTCTCCTGAACCACTTCACCGGTCTTCGGGTCTAGCTTCTGGGTAATTTCTGATATGGTGCACGCTACCTGCGCCGTGTGAGCGTGGAAGACAGGAGTATAGCCGGCAGCTACCGCCGTTGGATGCTGAAGAACGGCAATTCGTGCAGTGAACTCTTTAACCACAGTTGGAGGCGCCTTCGGATGTCCCGCAACATCTCCCCGCCTTATCGCGTTCTTCTCGATTCCTCGAACGCTAAAACCTATATTGTCGCCGGGCTCGGCCTGAGGTATTGTTTCATGGTGCATCTCGATCGATTTCACCTCTGCACTTACTCCCGCAGGCTCAAAGATGAGGGTGTCGCCAGCCTTCAGCACTCCCGTTTCAACCCTCCCCACAGGCACGGTTCCAACCCCAGTGATCGAGTACACGTCCTGCACGGGCAGTCGAAGCGGTTTGTCGACGGGTTTCGGGGGCACAGTAAATGCATCCAGCGAGGCATAAAAGACAGGGCCGGTGTACCACTTCATCTTGTCACTAGGTTTGGTCACATTATCCCCATGGAACGCCGAAGCGGGAACGAACGTGAATTTTTCTGGATTCTTGTAGCCAACTGTTCTCAGCAGGTCGGTAATCTCAGATTTGAGCTTGTTAAACACATCCTCTTTGTAACCCACGAGATCCATCTTATTTACAACAATCACCAGTTGCCCAACTCCAAGGGTAAAGGCGAGCGCCGCATGCTCCCGCGTCTGAGGCATAATCCCATCATCAGCTGCGACCACGAGCACAGCTGCGTCAGCTTGGCTCGCTCCAGTAATCATGTTTTTAACAAAGTCCCGGTGCCCTGGGGCATCAATGACAGTGAAATAGTACTTGTTCGTTTCAAACTTTTTATGCGCGAGGTCGATGGTAAGTCCCCGCTCTCGCTCCTCCTTAAGGGCGTCCATCACCCAAGCGAACTTGAAGGTCTTACCTCTGTCGCCCATCGCCTCGAACTTTCTTAAATCCTCCTCTTTCACCAATCCCTTTTCGTAAAAGGTTCTCCCTGCCAACGTGGACTTACCGTGATCCACATGCCCGATTGTTATCAGATTCAAGTGAGGTTTCACCATTCGTATCTCCTCCCATATCTAATTCCAATTTGCGTGTGTATTTTAAAAGCCTTGCGCTATCTTGCTCCCCTTGCTATTCGCTCAGTCTCCCCTTTGCGCGCCACGGCGAAACTCTTCATGTCGTTGTTAGCGGCCATGATGAGTTCCTCGGCAAGGCACTCCTCGATCGATTTTTTGTTTGAGAAAGAAGCTGCGAAGCTCCCGGCCGCGAGGTTCTTGAGTGCGATGTCGAGCCTCCGCTGGGGGGAGGAGTCAACGGCGACGTAGTAGGTCATCCCCCCGTAGCTTATCCGGGTCGTCTCCTCGCGTGGAGCCGAGTTCTGTATGGCATCGATCAAAACTTGAACGGGATTCTTATTCGTCTGCTTTTCGACGATCTCAAATGACTTACGCACGATGTTATATTCCTTGTATTTTTTACCACAGGCTTTGGCGCCGCGGATTGCCTTGCCTCCGAGCTTCCTCACGCCCGGCCCTGATCGCATAATTTTATTTATCAATCGCTCGACGATCGGCACACCCGCTTTTCCAAATTGTTTACGGGAATGTCTTCCGCCGCCATGTAGGACCATACCTGGCTCCAGCCGAATGTACTGCTTCAGCCCGGGATCCTCTATCGCAATATCATCGACCGACCACTTGTCGAAGTACTTGAACGCCACCCAATCACCGCGCTGGCTTCTCCTTGCGCCCCCCCACGAGCTCATTCAGCGAAACATCATTCACTTTAATCACCTTGTAGCGAACGCCAGGGATATCACCGTACGAACCACCCTTTGCACCCCCTATCCCCTCGATGACGACCTCGTCGTGTTCATCGATGAACCCAATTGCGCCATCCCTAGGAGCGAAGGCGGTGACCTGGCGACCATTCTTGATGAGCTGAACGCGAACGCATTTCCTAATCGCAGAGTTTGGCTGTTTGGCTTCTACCCCAACCTTTTCAAGGACGATTCCCCTACCCTGCGGCGACCCTTCGAGAGGGTCAGCTTTTTCGTCCAGCCTGAGCACCCGCCGCTTGTATTGAGCGCTCTTCCATCTAAACTCCTGCCGTTTAGAACCCAGCTTTCGAGCTGCAAATTCTCCTCTGGAACCTTTACTCACATTACCCACCTAAAAGAATATTTCCCTCTCCAACCTTAAAAATCAAACAAGTGAGATGTCTTGAATTCCGTGATGGCGGAGGGCAAGTTTCTTTGCGCACTGGATCTTCCTGCCTCCTCGACCGATGGCTATTCCTCGGTCTTGTTCCTCAACGTCTATCAACGCAATTTTCTTGCCTTCACGTTCGACGATGTTGACCCCCTTGACCCTTGCGGGCATCAATATATTTTTTACGAACTTTACCGGGTCTGCAGAGTACTCGACGACTTCGACGCTTTTCCCGATCATCCGCTTTGTCCTTCTGATCTTATTTCCACCTTTCCCTATGACAAAACCGATATCCCCCGTCTTCACGACGAAGGTGAGCCTAGCCCCGTTTTCGTGAATTATACAATCGTGGACCCTCGCTCCCGTCAAGCCTTCGAAGAGGGCGATGTAGCGCATTTCATCGGCACTGAGTTTGATGCTCATTTCGTTTTCCCCAGACTAAGAATGTTCGAAACTCCCGGCTCTAGGACCGCAAGCACGCTCACCAAAAATGGCTTGCCGCAGGCGAGCCCCAGCTCCGCGCTGTCCCCAGCGAAAATGTGAACAGGAATATTTGCTAACCCTGAATAACGTCTGATATCCTCCAAAACTTCCGATCGGCAGTTCGATGACACGATTACCAATTTTGCCTGCCCGATCTTGAGAACCTTCCGAGATTTATCTGTGCCCAAGATAACATTGCCGGTGTCAACCGCTTGGCGTATCTCCTTACTTACGTCCACTTTCCCCTTCCCTCCGCATCGCTAGCTCCACTGAACCCGTCCCTAACGGAATTGGCTGCCCCGCGATGACATTTTCGATTATGCCGTCGAGCCTGTCGCTCTCTCCGTGGACACACGCCTCTAAAAGGTGCTTAGTCGTGATTTCGAATGAGGCCCGCGCGAGCACACTGGCCTTTCCACCGCTGACTCCGTGCCTGCCCATCTGTTTCACCGTGCCCGATGCGGTCATCATATCGGCAGCCAGCATGATGTGCCTCACGTCCACATCGAGCCCTTGCTCATCAAGCGTTTTTCTCGCCTCATCAATTATAGCGTTGCGTGCCGCCTCCACGCCAAGAACCGCCTCGATTTCGTGGACGTTATTGGTCGAGGTCCTTGTCTGGTCCACCTCTGGCATTGCCAAGATTTCAGATAAGTTGGAGCCCTCAGTATAAACAACATATTCATTATCCTCCATCTTCACGACCACCCTGTTGATTCCCTTAACGCCGTGGAGTGGCAGTGCCCTTATTTTCGAAGCGAGCCTACGCAACTCAGATAAGCTCTGGGTTGTCGGTTTTATACGCAGTTTATAACCATCAATCAATGCATCCACCTTCAGCGCTCCCTTGATTGTGGAGACCACCTTTGAAGGAGTTAACTCCCTTCGCTGCATACGGGAACGGTCAAGGGTGAGGACGAAAACTATGTTAATGAGGTCCATCTCGGTCTGTAGGACGACATCCTCAACCGTGGTCATTTCGATCTTTTGGGCGAATTCGCGTGCTTTCTCCTTACTCTTGGCGTACTTCTCCTTTAGGTAAATCGTCATTAGGGCAGCTGAAGGGACCCGTCTCGCATCGACGATTTCGATCAATCTAGGGAGTCCCAACGTTACGTTCAACTCGGCTACTCCCGCATAGTGGAAGGTCCGCAACGTCATCTGGGTGCCCGGCTCGCCAATTGATTGTGCAGCTACTGTGCCGACGGCCTCCCCGGGCTCGACCATGGCATTTACATATGCCTGATTGACGCCTTTGATTATTTCGCCGAGTTGTTCGCGTGTTATCGCTCGTTCTTTACCCACGCGCAGTAAGCTCCCCTCTAGCCCCTTAACCACTGCTTCGGGAACCACACCATCCAGCTTGCGAACTTCAGTCTTTATTGTATCAGGAGAGACGCCCGCCATGCACTACCCCCCAACAACTCGCTCGATTATTTTTTCAACATTGACGGCTTTTCCATTGTCACTGCGCGCCGGGTCGACTCCGTCCTCGCCATACACGAACTGCACCACCGCACCCCGATCATCGCGTACTGTCCCATCGTTCTCGACGCGAAGGTCTTGGAGGGCATTGATTAGGCGACGCTGCATGTAGCCGCTCTGCGCAGTTCGAACTGCGGTATCGACCAAGCCCTCTCTCCCACCCATAGCATGGAAGAAAAACTCAAGTGGCTTGAGGCCATCCTTGTAGCTGGAACTTACGAATCCGCGGGCTTCCGCGCCGAGGTTCCCGGACTTGAAATGGGGCAGGGTGCGCCCCCTGTAGCCTCGACTCAGACGTTCTCCCCGGACGGACTGCTGCCCAACGCAAGCCGTCATCTGCGTGAGGTTGAGCATGCTGCCGCGCGCGCCAGTTCTAGCCATGATGACGGCAGGATTGTCAAGACCGAGATATTTCTCAGCTATCTCTCCCGTTCGGTCCCTGCTCTCCGCGAGCACCTCCATTATGCGCATCTCGAGTGTTTCTCGGAGTGATCGGCCGGGAAATGGCTCGAGCTCTCCGGCATTGTAAACCTCAATCAGTTTGTTCACTTTCTCTCGCGCATCATCGAGCACCTCGCTTATCCGCTCCTTTGCCTCGGGCGGGATGTCTTCATCATCAATGCTCGTTGTGAACCCAAACATGACTGCGGCGGCAATCGAGAGCTTTGTTACCCGATCCAAAAATTCCCGGGCAGCCGTCGTACCGTAATCTTTGACAATCCGGTCTAACACCTCACATCGGTCGAGCGCCTTGTAGCTCCGCGCGTCCATAACCCCGCGGAGCAACTGCCCGTCCCGTATGACCACGTACGCATCGATTTCGCACTCCTCTTTCTTGCAGCGGGTGCAGTTCTCACATATCTTGGCCTTGAATGTCAAATTCAGTCCCCTAGGAAGAAGCATGCTGAAGACTTGTTTGCCAGCCCAATACTCGACGCCCTTTTCTTTGACTGCTGGCTTAGGCAGACTGGCGAACACCCCCGCAGTCGCCAAGAGCTGTTGGCTTTGTTCTCTCGTCAGCAGCGTGCCTTTACGCGTGAGCAGGTATGCGCCCGTTATATGGTCCTGGATGCCCCCTATAATCGGGCCCCCAAATCGTGGCGAGAGGATCTGCTCCTGAACCCTCATCAGAATACGAGCCTCGGCCTGGGCCTCCTCGCGTTGGGGAGCGTGCACGTTCATCTCATCGCCATCGAAGTCGGCATTGTAGGGCGGGCAAACGCTTAGGTTGAGCCTGAAAGTGCGCCCAGGTAGGACCTTAACCTCGTGGGCCATTATCGACATGCGGTGGAGAGATGGCTGACGGTTAAATAGCAAGATACCACCGTTCATCATGTGCCGCTCGACTATGAATCCCGGCTCGAGGGTTTTCGCTAGTTCCTCACAATCAGCATAGCGCAGGTCGTAGCGTTTGCCATCAGAACTTATCAAGCAGTTCGCACCCGGATAAATGTCGGGTCCCCGGCGGACTAGGTTGCGGAGATCCTCAATATTGTGCTTGGTCGCACGAACGGGTATGCTCAGAATCCTCGCGATATATTCAGGCACACCTATCTCGTTGATGCTGATGTTCGGATCCGGAGAGATGACCGTGCGTGCGGAGAAGTCGACACGCTTGCCCGAGAGGTTCCCGCGGAAGCGCCCCTCTTTCCCGCGCAGGCGCTGAGCAAGCGTGCGCAGAACGCGACCCGATCTGTGTCGCGCTGGAGGGATACCAGAAACCCCGTTGTCGAAATATGTCGTGACGTGATACTGCAACAGCTCCCAGAGATCCTCGACAATTAGGTGAGGGGCACCAGCTTCGATATTTTCACTCAAGCGCTGGTTAATCCGTATGATGTCCACTATCTTGTGGGTGAGGTCGTCTTCGGATCGTGCCCCAGACTCAAGTGTTATGCTCGGTCTGACTGTCACAGAGGGAATAGGCAAAGCCGTTAAGATCATCCACTCCGGTCTAGCAATTTTAGAATTTATCCCCAATAACATCGCATCCTCATTCGTTATGCGCTCAAGCCTCTCCCGTACATCGCTGGGCGTAAGGCGGTTTTTGCTTTCGACAAATCCGGTAGGTTTTTCAAGCTTCAGTGCAGCCTGTTTTTCTTCACAGTAGGGGCACTTCTCTGTGGTTGAGGCGCTCTTAACGATTTCATTTGTCATCCCCCACCATTTCCATCCAACCTCCCTCATCTCCTTGATCCTTTTGAGATATTCCTCAAGTTTTGACTCCGATAACAATATTCTACCACATTTTCTACATGTCGCACGAAGGCAGTTGTAGATTGCGTCCACGTAGCCCACATGGATGACGGGACGCGCCAACTCGATGTGACCGAAATGACCTGGGCAATCGCCTGACCGCGCGCCACAGGTTCGGCACTTCAGACCCGGGTCAATCACGCCGAGGCGAGAGTCCATGAGTCCCCGCTCTATGGGATAACCATCTTCATCGTAGGTGTCAGCAGTGACAACTTTCGTCACCGAAATTTTTCGTATCTCCTCTGGCGACATCAAGCCGAAGTCCATGCGGTCGATTAATTTGGGGATGTGCATCATAATCATCACCTAGGCCCTATCCTTCAGCCGCAAGCGTGGCGACATACACATCGACTTAAGCTCGTCGATGAGTAACTTGAACGCGTAGGATATCTCCACCCCGTAAATCTCCGAGTCTTCATCACAAACTGGGCAGTACGTACGATCTCGCCGCCTGTCGTAAATCGCAAAACTGCCGCATTTGCCGCATATCAGGCTGGTGTATCTATCCGAGGCGTCCAAGAGGCGCTCCTTCAGCAACATCGCTGCACCATGGCCAATCAAACAGTCACGTTCCATTTCGCCGAAGCGCAACCCTCCTTCGCGCGCTCTACCCTCGGTCGGCTGATGGGTCAGAACCTGTACCGGCCCTCGAGAGCGAGCATGGATTTTGTCCGCAACCATATGGTGAAGCTTTTGATAATAACAGACGCCGATGAAGATGTCCGTGGGAATCATTTCACCAGTAACCCCGTTATACATGACCTCCTTACCTGTATGCATGAACCCGCAAGCTTGAAGCATTTCGCGCATTTGCTTTTCCGACATTCCCGCGAACGGCGTGCCATCAATTCGTTGCCCAGCGATCGCTCCGCCTTTACCGGCAATCATCTCCAGCAACTGTCCTACCGACATGCGTGAAGGGATGGCGTGCGGGTTGATGATAACATCAGGCACTATCCCACTTTCGGTGAATGGCATGTCCGAGCTATCGAGGACGATTCCAATGACTCCCTTCTGACCATGCCTAGACGCAAGCTTGTCCCCAATCTCCGGTATGCGCAAATCTCTGACCCGCGCCCTCACGAGTTTGTTTCCTTCAGACGTCGTGCTCATGAGAATCATGTCAACGATCCCTCCCTCGCTGGGTCTGACTCTTATCGAACTTTCCCGACGTCCATGCTCGACTGCGATGCCGAACTCGTCTATCTCCTCTAAGAATCTCGGTGGGCTTGTCCGCCCGATCAATACATCCTCGCCCCGAACTTCGGATTCAATCTCAGTTATCCCATCTTCCCCGAGGTTCCGGTAGAGGCTCGCGTCAGCATACCCTCGGATCTCCTCGCTTGGGATCTCGAACTTGTCCTCTTGTCCCCCAAGATACCTGCCTTCCTCTGCTTCGTAAGCCCTGTAAAACGTCGTTCTCCCAAAGCCACGATCAATGGAATCTTTGTTGACGATGAGAGCATCTTCCATGTTGTAGCCGCCGTAGGTCGCGATTGCCACCACAACGTTCTGCCCAGCGGCCCTGCGGTCGAAGCCAACCGCGTCCATCACCTTGGTCCAGATAAGTGGGACTTGTGGGTAGTGTAAAAAGTGACTCCGCGTATCCACACGGTTGTGAATATTGGTTACCCCAACCCCGAGCGCCTGTTTGGCCATGTTCGCGCCGTAAGTATTCCGCGGTGATTGATTGTGTTCGGCGTAGGGAATGAGGGCTGCGCTTATCCCCAAGATCGCTAGCTGGTGAAGCTCAAAGTGGGTGTGTTCGGGCGTCAGCTCCTGTTGCGAGATCGCGATAAAAGAGTTTTCCTCCTCCTCGGCGTCTAAGTACTCAATTATGCCCTCCCGAATCAGGTCGCGCCAAGTGAGTTCACCATCCTTGACCTTCTCGATGTACTCATCGGCCAGAAGGGATTTCCCGCCCTCGACGACAATCACTGGTCTGCGCACTCGGCCGGCGTCCGTGTTTATCCGCACCTCGTTTGTGTCCTCCCTATATGCTATGTTGATTTGCTCATCGACGCTCCCCTTACGACGATGACGCCTGAATTCCTCCACAAGCATTTGCCCATTTTCGGCTATGCCGATTAATCGCCCGTTGATATAAACGACACTCTTGCCCTTGTGCTCGCTACCCTTCTGAATCTTTATGACACCAAGCTTGTACAAGAGTCGCTCGCCCTTCCCCTCTTCGGTCCCTGTCGAGATCTCGGCCATCAGCGCGAGATTTTTCACAAGCCCACAGTTCGGGCCCTCCGGAGTCTCGCACGGACAAATCTTTCCCCAGTGCGTCGGGTGGAGGTCACGTGCCTCGAAGTGAGGCTGGCTCCGGCTCAGGGGAGAGACGACGCGACGCAGGTGTGAGATGGCGGCAATGTAGTTCGTCCGGTCTAAGAGCTGGCTCACCCCGGATCGTCCACCCGGCCAGTTGCCGGTGGCCAAAGCGTGCCGGATTCGTTCAGTCAGCACGTCTGCACGCGCCGCAGTCTTGACGTTGAGTTCCCTGCCCCTCGCATTTGCCCGCTCAAGCTGATATTTGATGTCCCGGGTAAGATTGAGGAAAGCTAGCCTGAACACGTTCTCAAGCAAATCACCCGCTAGCTTCAGCCGTTTGTTTGCATAGTGGTCCTTATCGTTTACATCTCTCCGACCGAGTGCAAGTTCTATCACCTGCTCAGCCATCCTACCTAGATAGTACACCTTACCGATGCGGTCCTTTGGGCGGGGGCCTATGTGTGGTAAAAGGTACCTGTCTAACACCTCTTGTGCCCGCTCCAGCCGGTATTCCTTGGTCTGCCCTATTGCCACTCGCTTCCCTATCAAGTCGAGTGCATCCTCGCGCGTTTTTACTTCAACCGCTTCCTGTAGGTTCTCGAAGAGTTCACGAATGAGTTCTTGGTCATCAGAAACAGCTTCGACGATCTCGCGATCGCTCTCGAGTCCCAAGGCACGCATCAGAACCACGAGCGGTACTTGTCCTGGAACGGCGGGAAACGAGACGCGCAACAGGCCATCGCGCTTCCGCTCGACCACGACGAGTGCCCGAAAACCGCGCTGGGTTGAGAAGACCTTCGCTACCGCTGTACCCATGCGCTCATCTCGCTCCACCAAAATCGAGTTCGACGCAAGATCCTCTTGGGTGACGATCACGCGCTCCGAACCATTGACGATGAAATAGCCCCCAGGATCTAGAGGGTCCTCGTCGGCAGCTATCAGTTCATCCTCGCTCTTTTCACTAAGCCTGCAGAGCTTTGACTTGAGCATTACTGGCAGCTCACCGATATACACTTCGTCTGTGGGCTGTTCCTTTCCCTGCGTGATAAGACGCACTTCAAGATAAATCGGTGCAGTGTAGCTGAGATTTCGCAATCTCGCCTCGCTCGGAAATATTTCTGGACGGGACCCATCGGCTTCTTTCACCGAGGGGCTACCTAATCTCACCTGACCAAACTTGACATTGACGCCCGCGATATCGATATCTACGCCACCTATTCCGTCGATGACACGCTGGATACCACGCTCGATGAATTCATTGTAGGAGTCTAGGTGTTGCCTCACAAGCCCCTTTTCCTTGAAGAAAGCCTCTACTAAAGGCCAAGTGTCCTGCATGCCACCACCTACTTCTCGATCACATACCTGTACACGACGGCTTTTCCCGCTGTGGGACTGTTACGGGTGATTTTGAGGATGTCTCCGGACTTGGCCCCTATGGCTTTAGCGGCGGAATCGGAACTTTTGATAAGTGGGAGCTGGTGGGGAAAAATCTTGTAACGCTGAAGGACCTCTTGCGCCTTCTCCTTCGATAATATCTCATGTTTTGGCACGAGCACGTGCTGCCCAACGTCAAATTTAGCTGGCATACCCTCCCCACACACCGCCTAACAACGGGCCCGGAGGGATTCGAACCCTCGACACCCGGCTTAAAAGGCCGGTGCGCTAGCCAGACTGCGCTACGGGCCCCAAGAAAGCGGCTTGAACTCTTCTTTTATACTTTTCGCTATTTAAAATCATCGGAAGCGCATTTAAGACTTTCTAAATGAGAGGTCGGTTAA
>JAOUPD010000021.1 GCA_029880065.1 Hadesarchaea archaeon | reverse complement strand
CGGGCAGAACCCGAGAAAGAAACGCAGGTTGACCTCGAGAAGTTCCTGAATGTCACCGTAGTGGTCAGCGCAAAGGACGGCCGGAAATTTCGAGGCAAGCTGACTCAGTATGACGCCCATATGAACCTCGTGCTCGAGGAGGCTGAGGAACTCTCAAGCGAGGGGCCCGCCGCTAAACATAAACTTATTTTAATCAAAGGGGGAAATGTTTCAGCAATTTCAGTTTAAACTGGCTCGACGTATTCCATGGCCTTAAACCCTTCGAGCACTTTTCGTCCATTTTCAGTCAGCTTGTAAATTCCTTCAGCTCCGATGACTAAATTCCGGCCGATGAGGGCACGCAAATGGCTCTTTACGGGCCACCAGTCCGCGGTGCCGAAAAGTTCGCGGAGTTCTCGGAGCTTAGCGCCTCCCCTGTTGGCAATTAACATGAAAACTTTTCCCACGCCTTCCTCGTCATCTTTAAGCCAGTTTATGTCCTCAGTGACTTCCATCCAGCCCCCATCAAAGCTAACACTAACTCAAATAAAAGTACTCTCCTCTCGCCTTCTGCTCCCGATCCAGGCCGCTTTCCGGCTTGTTTGCCCGGGGCCTACCCGTTTGGGGGTCCCGTCGGAAGGTGACCCCGACCTCGCGCAGGAATCGATTCATCCCCTCACGCATCCCGAGGGGACCGTGGGTTTTGCCAGCCCGACTCGGCTCTCCCGTAAAGACAAGCAGGCGGTCGGAGATGAAGTCGACGCTCAGTACATCGTGGTCGACCACGAATGCAGCAACCTCGCGCTTCTCAATCACCCGCCTTATCACGCGCGCCATTTGCAGGCGCTGCTCGACATCAAGGTAAGCGCTGGGCTCGTCGATCAGGTAGAGGTCGGCCGGCTGCCCCAAGCATGCTGCAATCGCGGCGCGTTGGAGCTCCCCCCCGCTCAAATCCTTTAACTTTCGCTCGAGCAGGGGCTTCACCTCAAGTGGTTGTAGGATATCGGGATCGAAAGTCGGGTCAAACTCGCCGAGCAACTCGCGCAACCAAGCTTCCACGGTTCCCTCAAACTCAATCTTCAGGTACTGTGACTTGTGTGCGACCGTGAGCTTAGAATCGAGTTTTCCGACCGTCGGTTTGAGTTTTCCTGCGAGCATACGTACGAAGGTAGTTTTGCCTATGGCGTTGGGGCCAACCACGCCGACAACCTCACCGGCATAAACGCTACCAGTCGTGGCCTCGAGCTCGAATCCCTTAAAGCGTTTTTTGAGTTTGGGGTAGCTGAACATCGCCCGTCCAGCGATACGAGCTTTTGACGGAGGTCGAACTTCGAAACGGATAGATTCCCGCCTGAACCTCACGTTCTCCTCGCGCAGGTAGCCATCGAGGAAGACGTTTATCCCAACTCTGACCCCCCGTGGTGATGACACGACGCCGTAGGCCCTTGGTTTGCCGTAGAGAACGTGCACGTAGTCGCACATGTAGTCGAGCATCGCGAGATCATGTTCCACGATGATTACGGCTTTTCCGGCATCCGCGAGCCCTCGAATGACGCGCGCCGCGTTAAGGCGTTGGTAGACATCGAGGTGCGAACTCGGTTCGTCGAAATAATAGATGTTCGCATCCCGCGCGGCGGCTGCGGCGATCGCTAGGCGTTGGAGCTCGCCTCCGCTGAGAAGCTTGATATTGCGGTCGAGAACCTCGTTCAGCTCAAGTGATTTGGTTAGCTCCCCCGCCACATTTCGTTCATCCACCTTCGCGAGAAGCTCACCGACCCTCCCTCGAACCACCTTTGGGAGTCCGTCGATCGCTTGGGGTTTGTAAGTTATCTTTACTCGCTCGATTCGGGCGAAGTAGGCCTGTAGCTCGGAACCCTTGAAGAACTCGTTTAAGGACCTCGATTCCGCTGCCTCCTGCAAGCCGAGGTTGGGGCCAAGCTTTCCCGCCAGAATCTCAAGCGCAGTGGTTTTGCCTGTCCCGTTTTGCCCGACGAGCCCCGTAACCTTGCCCGCGCGGGGGATAGGCAATTCATAGAGGGCGAATCCGTTGGGCCCGTAGCGGTGGATGCAGCGCCCCTCGAGTTCTTGAGGCAGGTTGACTATCGAAATCGCACGAAACGGGCATTTGTGCACGCATATTCCACAGCCCGTGCATAGCTCCTCTGAAATCACGGGTTTGCCCGTTTGCTCGTCGATGATTACCGTCTCGTCACCGGTTCGAACTCCCGGGCAGTAGCGGTAACACTCGAGCGAGCACCGTTTGGGCTGGCATGACTCTCGGTCGATGACGGCAATTCTCGGCATTTATTTTCACCCGTTCTTACAGTTCTTCTAGGTTAACCTTTTAAAAGTCCAACGAATAAGCAGAATAGGTGAAAGATTGCGTGGGTGGCTGATATTGGCGGGGGTGGTTGTTCTCGTCATCGTGCTACCCGTCATCGCACTCACAAACTATTTCGGTTCATTGGGTAGGTTGATAGGACAGATTGTGCTCAGCATCGTACTCATCTTGGCCATGGTCGGCAGCGGCCTCTTCGGTTATATCTTCTTCAAGGCTCAGGCCAAAAAATGGGGGGTCGGTCTCTTCGTAGCAGTCATACTATGCATCATCATCACTTATTGGTTGTGGGCCGGGCACTTACCGTTTCTTTAGAGTTTTGAATGTCGCGTCTTATTTATGATACTCAAAACTGAAAATAAATTATCATATTTCTTCTGGTTTCTGCCAATGCTCCGCGTTGAGCTGCTTCGCTCGCTCCTGAAGTTTCATCATGATGAAGTCTTGTGCCTGCCTTCGTTCGAGATCGCTCTTGAAAGCATTGGAGAGGCGCTCGAGCCTCGGCTTCGCGAACATCTCAAATGCCAGCTCGATGTCGCGGTCGGTGAGCGGAGCGTCCCTCACCTTGTCGGAGAGCAGCTCGGTGGTCTTTTGAACTATCCAGTCGAGCTCAGAGGGTTCAACCATTTCACCATGCCAAATTCTTTTTACGTTCACCGAAGCTTAAATGCTTAGGGTCTGGATGGATGTTTTCGAAGCAATCAAAGGCAGACGGAGCGTGCGCGAATTTAGGCCCGACCCCATAAAGGAGGGGGACCTGAAAAAAATTCTTGAGGCCGCGCAGCAGGCTCCTAGCGCGGGACACTGCCAGCCCCTCGAGATGGTCGTTGTGAAAGACCAAGCCCAAAAAGAGCGGTTGGCGCGTGCAGCGCTCGGGCAGACTTTCATCGCGGAGGCGCCGGTAGCCATTGTTGTGTGTGCGGATGTCGCCCGCACCTCTCGACGCTACGGTAGGAGGGGCGAGGAACTCTATTGCATCCAAGATACAGCCGCGGCAACACAAAACATACATCTAGCCGCCTATGCACTTGGTTATGCGACATGCTGGATCGGGGCATTTGATGAGGGTGCTGTTGCGAAGGTAATCAAAGCCCCTGCGGGTGTGAGGCCCCTCGCCATTGTGCCAATCGGCAAACCAGCTGAGAAACCGAGCCCGCCGCAGCGCATACCGTTGAGCAAGATTGTGCGCGAGGAAAGATTTTAACCGAGCAACCTAGCGCCTGTCCGGTTCACGCTTGCGACGATGACGGAACCGGGCTCAAGGAACTCGAGAAATGTGCGAGTCACCTGCTCAAGCTTCTTATCCTTCACCAGTGCAAATGCTGCTTTCCCTAGCATCACTTGGCTCACTCCAATTGCACCCGTTTCTGAAACAGCCCCAATCAACGCGCGAAGTTCATCGTTTAAAAGCCCGAGTTCTTCCGCAAATTCAAGCGACACCTTCATAAAGTTTTGGAGAGTGGGTTTTTCTAATAATTTTTTTATAGCTAAACCACCGAGCTGCTTAGAACGCTCACGAAATTCTCCCCTACGCAAAAGCTTCGATGTCGGCAGCCCGGTAAGGGTGCCGCAAACCACCTTTACATCTTTCGGGAGGCGGATTTGCTTCCACCGGCCATATGGGGGGGCACCTGGCTCTAGCCCGATTACCAGCCCGCCGAGTGCTTGCGCACCTACATCGCCGAGCCCAGTGCGACAGGTCACTTCAGCGACATGTGCGATAGTCGCAAGTCTCTCTCGTTGTAAGCGCAAACCCAAAGCTTTGGAGAGGGCCAGAACGGCGCCGAGTGCCCCAGCACCACTCGCTCCATACCCCGCACCTATCGGCACTTGGCATGAATGAGCTATTTTGACCTCAAGCGGTTCACGCACAATGTCCAAGAGCTTCTCAATGGCCGCTAAAGTCGTCTTTGCTGCGGGTGTTCGCTTATTGTTTATAAGCACGTTTACGCTAGTTCGAGTGGCTGGTTCAATTTTGACCTCGGTGAGCACGCCGATATCAAGGCAAGGGCCGCAATTACGCGAGCCCATTCGCTCTGTATCGCTCGCCTCGCACACCTGAAAAAAACCGGAGATGTGAGCTGGCACGAAAGCAGATGCTTTCCGCATTAGCCACGCCCTCGAAGCCTCGCCATCGCAGCATCCAGAATTGCTTTAGCTATTTCAACCTTCGTCGCGCGCATTACTTTAGAACCAGAGGACGTTATGATTATGACTTCGTTGGTCTCAGAGCCAAACCCGGCTCCCGGCCTTGCCACATCATTTGCTACGACCATATCGAGCCCCTCACTTAGCTTTTCTCTCGCCGCTGCCAGAAGCTCCTCATCGCTCACGTTAAACTCTGCCTTGAACCCCACTACAAAAGCATTTGGCGCGAGTTTTCGTGCCTCATCGAGCACGCGGGGTGCTGGCACTAGCTTGAGTGTTAGTGGCTTTGAATGCCTAAGTTTCTGCTCCGCTGGTTGTTCGATTACGAAATCCTGTGCGGCCGCGGTGGAAACGATGATATCGTGAGGTGATTTTAGCTCACGCTTGAAGGCCTCACACATTTCTCGGGTGGTCTGAACGCGCACGACTTTTACGTTCGGGGGTGGTGCCTCCGTCCCTGGGCCATAAATCAGCGTCGCCTCTGCACCCCGAGAGGCCGCAACTCGGGCCACGGCCACACCCATCTTGCCCGAACTTCGGTTGGTAATTAATTTGATAGGATCTATTGGTTCAACCGTTGGGCCCGCGGTAACGAGCACTCGCATACCCTCCATATCGCGGGGACCCAAGAGCTCGATGACGGACTGCACGACCTCCTCGATGCTCGCCAATTTGGCCTTACCTTCCTCGATCTTGGGTTCGAGCATGTGCACGCCTGCCGAACGAAGCTTCGCCAAATTCTCTTGGAACAGCTTGTGCTGGTACATTGATTCATGCATCGCCGGAACTGCGACGATGGGCTTCTCCAGACCCAAAGCTACGGAAACCACCGAGGTCACAGGTGTATCGTCAATCGCATGCGCCATCTTTCCCAATGTGTTCGCGGTAGCTGGGGCAACTAACACTAGGTCGGCCCACCGCGCCAGCTCGATGTGCTCGATCTTGCCGGTTATTTCGGTAACAACCTCGTTGCCGGTCGCCCAGTGCATTAGTTGGGGTGTTATCAACCCTATCGCACTAGGCGTCATGCATGCTCGCACATCGGCACCATGACGCATGAGCTCTCTGGCAAGTTCTGGGCATTTAACGGCTGCCACGCTTCCCGTTATGCAAAGTACTATCTTTTGCCTTTCGAGTTCCTTCCCCTTTGTGCCTTTGATGTCATGTGAGGGATGCATTTAGCTCACCTTTGATTAAACAAGATTTGCATAATTTAAACACTTGTCTCTTAGGCCACCTGAAAATTTTTCAACACTTTACCATGAACGTCAATTTCACCATATCGGACTCTTATCGACGAGATCGGCTTTCCGTCTTCGGCCAGCACAAATGGGATCTCAATGATTTCGAGTGGTGGCAGTCCACGCGACCCCCTGAGCTTGTTCAACTCTTCAGCGCGCTTCCGGATCTCGGGACTTACCACTATCGCCTCAACCTCGGGGTCCTCCACCGTGGGGCCGAACGCATCAGAAATCACCACCACATCAGCACGCTCGAGCCATCCCTCGGAGCGCAGCAGCGCGTCTAACGCCTGCTTTCGCATATTGATCGGCTGAATGCCTGCTGAGTCCTTTTGGAGCAGGAGCTGCATCTCGTCCGAGCAGATGCCTACGAGCACGCGTTCCCCCGCTTCGAACGCTTTAGCTAAAATCGCCTTGTGCCCATCGTGCAGGTAGTCAAACGTCCCGCCGACGACTACTTTTTTGAATTTCACGAAAGCACCGATTATTGCTCCTTTAGAGTATGCGCGATATCGCTCCAACGCTTCGAGAGCCTTCGATGGACAAACCGTTTTGCTGTTGGGCCGAGGTAAGTGGCGACCGTTTGCCCCTCACCCAGCAAATAATATTTTGAGGTAGTCAGTCCATCCAATCCAACAGGCCCACGTGCGTGAATCTTGCCTGTGGCTATCCCAACCTCTGCCCCTAGTCCGTAGCGATATCCGTCACTGAACCGTGTAGATGCGTTGAGCATTACGCTTGAAGAATCGACGCCGGTCAGGAACTTGAGCGCAGTTTTCCTGTTTTTGGTAATTATTGCATCGGTGTGTTTGGAACCGTATGTATTGATGTGGCCAATCGCTTCATCGACGCTGCCCACAATTTTAATTGAAATTACCAGATCGAGATACTCCGTTTTCCAATCCGTTTCTGTCGCTTTCTTGATGTTACGCAAAATTTTCCTCGTTCGTTCACACCCTTTGATCTCGACCCCCGCTTCCTTATACCGCTTGGCTAATGATGGAAGAAAACGCTTGGCTATACCACGATGCACTAAGAGAGTTTCAACAGCGTTACACACGGCGGGATACTGAACCTTAGAATCATAACATACATTTAAAGCCTGTCTCAAGTCTGCCTCCCTGTCGACGTAGATGTGGCATACTCCCTCGGTGTGGCCAAGCACAGGTATACTGGTGTTGGCTTGAATGTACTTCACGAACTCCTTGCTTCCACGCGGGACTAGCAAGTCTATATGCTCATCAAGTTTGAGCAGCTCCCGTACTTCCCGCCTTGCCTCGATGAGCTGGATCCACCCGCGTGGGATTCCAGTCCGCTCAGTAGCACTACGGATAAGTTCAAAAAAAGCTTCGTTCGAACGCTTTGCCTCTTTACCTCCTTTTAAGATTACAGCATTCCCCGACTTGAGGCAGAGCGCTGACAGTTGGGGTAGCACATCGGGCCTAGCTTCGAATATTGCCCCAATCACTCCAATCGGGCATGAAACCTTGTACAATTCTAGGCCGCGGTCGAGCTCCATCGCGTAAAGTGTCCTTCCCACAGGATCCTCAAGCCTCGCTACGCTTCGCACCATCTCAGCAATATCGCGCAGCTTGTGTTCGCTAAGTTTGAGCCTCTGGACGAACGCCTTGGAGAGTTTTCCCTGCGCTAAGAGACGCTCAGCATTTTCAACATCCTCGGCATTTGCCCTCAATAACGCTTTCTTGTTTTTAGAGATGGTGGACGCTATTTTTAGAAGTGCTGTATTTTTTTTATTGGTTGTAATGTTTGCGAGTTTGAGCGATGCTCCGCGAGCAGCCATCGTTTTTGAGATTACCGAATTCATTTTTTCCTCCTCTCAGACAGAAAGAGCGTGCCTATTTCCTCACCCGACATCACTCGCTCGAGCACATTTTTCTCCTCACCATTAGCTATCACCACGGGTATTCCTGCTTTCGTCACCATTTTTGCAGCCCTAATCTTTGTGCGCATGCCGCCAAAGCCGCGGAAATTCCTGCTCGCAAGCTGTTCGACCCCTCGCGTAACCCGCTTGATGGTTCGGATGAGATCTCCTCGCTTTCCCTTCTTGGGGTAGCCCCTGTAAAGTCCTCCTACATCCGAAAGTATTACGAGAAGGTCGGCCTTGGATCCAATCGTCACGTGCGCCGAGAGAGTGTCATTATCGCCAAGCCTTATTTCCTCTACCTCTACGCAGTCGTTCTCGTTAACGATAGGCACCACACCCCATTTCAGCAAGGTCGCGAGGGTGTGTTTGAAATTTTGGTAACGCTTGGGTTTTGTGAAATCCTCCCCCGTCAGCAACATTTGTGCAACTGGTTGCTCGTATTCTCCAAAATATTTCGAGTAGACCTGCATCAAAACTCCCTGCCCGACTGCCGCAGCTGCCTGTAATGAGGGCATTTTTCTCGGCCGGCGTTCCAAATTAATGCGTCCCACACCTGCCCCTATTGCGCCAGAGGAGACGATGATAACCTCCTTTCCACGCGCGCGCAGCCTCATGGTTTCTTCGACGAGCTTACCGACCTTGCCGGGGTCGAGTCGAGAGCGTTTGTCGGTGATACTACTCGTGCCAATCTTAACCACGATTCGTCTTGCTTCCGAGAGATTTTTTCGTTCTTTTGAAATGTCCATTTTTCCCACCTATATCGGACCCAATTTTTCGAGTTGCGCAAGAACTCGCTTCCGTATCTCATCGACCGGGGGAAGTTTTGCGGCGATTTTTCCTTTTTTAATTAAAGGAATTAAAACTTGTTTTGTTTTCCCTCCGCAGCTCGGGCACTCAGGAGATGACGCACGAGCGGGCAGGAGCACATTCGTCAAGCATTTGGGGCATCTCCACACTCGTTTTGAGCCTCCAAGCTTGCCGCGTTTTGCAACTGGTTTGCCTTCAAGCTCGACAATGTCCATCGCAAAATCGATTGTCGGTGCATTGGTTAGCGAGGTTCCGACACCAAAACCATCAGCTCCGGCCTCGGCTAGACCTCTTATATTATCATCATTGACCCCACCAGAGACCATTATCTTGACGTGGCCGTAGCCTCTGGTATCGAGTTCCCACCGAACCTCCCGGACTATCTCCGTAAAATCACCTTTCCTTGAGCCGGGGGTATCGAGTCTAACGCCTTGCAACCGCTTTCCGAGTGCCTCAGCTGCCATGAGCGACTCAATTTTTTCATCAAAGTAGGTGTCCACAAGCGCTATCCTGGGCACATCGAGGGGCATCACCTCATCGAATGCTCGCCAAGCCTTGACCTGATTGCCGAACGCTATTACCAAGGAGTGGGGCATCGTGCCCATCGGCTCCTTTCCGATTGCCTTCGCCCCCACCAAGCTCGAAACCCCATCGAACCCCCCAATGTAAGCAGCGCGGTCTAGCATGGGGGCCAGTGCCGGGTGCGCTCGCCGGATACCAAAAGACATGAGGAATTTGGTGCCAACGATTTTTCTTAGCCTAGCTGCCATCGTGGCCACCCCCGAGGCGTGACAGAGCAACCCCAGCAAGGGTGTTTCAAGCTCACAGAACTCCCCGTAGGGCCCCTCGATCACCACAGCTGGCATTCGCATCCCACGGTAGTCCTTCGGGTGGAAGACGCTTCCCTCTGGCATTGCGTAAACATCGACGGAGCGACCTTCGAATAGCTTGGCGACCTCATCGACCCCACAGAGCACGCTCCACGGCCACCCCCGCGGCAGGTCGTTCGCCGTGACCTCTGCAACGACGTTGGCCTTGCTTAACTTTTTGACATCGAGGATTTGCTTGGTGCGTGCGAAGTAAACATCAGTTGTTTTACCTCGCTTGATTTCTTCATCCGACGCCACATGGAAAGTTCGCACTTTATCCCCCCACGCTTTTAATGAGTTCATTCGAATTGGTTATATTTACTCCGTAAACGCGCTTCATATAATCGAGCGAGGCGCGGTGGACACTCTCGTCTGGCGAGGCCACGCAATCCTCTGGCATCGCTATCTCATAACCCCGGAGGAATGCCCCGGCGGCGGAGTTTTGCACGCAGATTTCCGTCACCACACCCGTTAGCACGAGCTTCTTCACGCCCATCCCGCGAAGCATCTCATCCATGTCTGTATTAAAGAAGATATCGTAAGTGTGCTTCTCTAGAACGCTGTCCTTTTTCGTGGGGTTGAGTTCGGGCACCACCTGCGCGCCCTCGCTCCCGGCCATTGCGTGCTCCCCCCACAGTTTGAGTTCGGGATCCTCTGGTGTGTGAGCGTCGCAGACGTATATTACCGGAATGCCTCGTTCATGGGCGAAATCGAGCAATCGCCTGATGTTAGGGACTATCGCCTTTGCTCGTTCGAATCCCAACTTCCCCCCAACGAAATCGTTGAGCATGTCGATTACGATGATTGCTAGCTTCAACCGCTCCCTCGATAAAGTTTATGTCGAAAGCATAAAAACTTGGGTTATGAAGTCTTAAGGGTCCTTCAGATTTACACGAAAAGATTTTAAGAACTCGAGAAGGCGGTCCAATAGAGTATAAATCTCTCTTTACCACAATAAAACTTCAAATTTGTTAAAAACCCATGCCCAAGCAATGGTCCCAATTCCTGAATTTTCGCTTCCTCGCTTTCAAAGAATTTTCCAAACTCTATTACTTGGACTTAAGATTCTCTCTATTTCATCAATTTTAATGTATTTTTATATGTAATTATTGTGCAAAGCCCATAAACGGGAAGATTTAAATAGATTTTTTCCTTATTCAAATTGATGGTAGAAAAAAAATTAGGTTACAATATTCGATTAAAAACCGAAAAAGTAAACGTTGACGTGAAAAATGAATATCTGGAGATGGCCAAAAGAGCTGATGATGCTGGTCTTTACTATCTGGCTTTTCCGGAATTCTTTGGGAGATTTGATCGAAATAGGATTCATGTAGTACCTTACATGGCTGCTGTTGCTGCCCGAACCGAGCATGTTAAGCTTGGTACTGATGTTTTGCAAATACCACTTCTTCATCCCAAGCATATTGCTGATATCGGTGCAAGCTTAGACATCATATCCGAAGGACGTTTCATCCTAGGGGCGGGGGTGGGAATGACTGTCCCCGCTGAATTTGAAAATTTTGGGATACCAATGAAAGAACGGGGGAGAAGAACCGATGAGGCTCTTGATATAATAAAGAAGTTGTGGACAGAGCCTGCGATCTATGATTATAGGGGAAAGTTCTTCACCCTTAGAAATGTCTGCAGTCCTCCGTGTATTCAGAAGCCCCATCCCCCCATATGGATTGGAGGAATGACCGATCCTTCCCTCAGGAGGACAGCGCGATATGGAAATGAATGGGCAGCAGGCATGTCGTGGTCAGTGGACACTGGCATTGGCGGTATACCGGAAGATAAGTGGAATGTCATGGAGCGCTTGGAGAAGTTGAAACAATACTGCAAGGAATCTGGAAGGGAGTTAGTGTTTGGACGGGAAGCAAAAGGACCCAAGGAAGTTGGATATAACCAGAGGATGAACATTAACATTAACCCTGATAGAGAGAAGGCTTTAGAGGAGGCGCGACACTTCTGGACAGATGTCAGAAAGGGACGGACTCAAGGGGGAGGCTCAATCGAAATGAAATTGAGATATGCTGCCGTTGGAAATGCGGAGGAAGTAATCGAGAAGCTTGAAGAGGCTTACAATACAGGAGCCTATTTGGTAACGCTTTATCCCCTAAGTACGGATTCAAAATCCCAGTGGGAGAGGATAGAGAAGGAAGTGCTTCCGAGTTTGTAAATTTTATATAGGAAAAGATTTTTTGTATAAAAATAGACTTAATTATTAAAGTAATTATTATAAAAAAACTATTCAAAATAGAAAGATTTAAATACTCTTTTTTCAATTGAGATTTGATGGCCGAAAAAAAGTTAGGGCTTTATCCTCTGAGTACGGGTTCTAGAGAAGGAGGTACTTTCGAGTTTATAAATTAAAGAGGTGAAATTAAATGCCGAGAGAAAAGACCGAAGGATTCATGAATCCTTACGAAGTCCCTACTATCCCGGGTACCGAAGGATGGGAGAGAATGTACCCGGAACAATCAATAATACCGAAAGAGAGGAGAAAAGAAATTGAACAGATGAGTATATTTCATGAAAGACAGCATTGGCCAGGGGTACTTAAGCCTTTTGATGTCGATTCTGTACATGCTCCCGCACTTAGAGGTCTTGATACTTTTCAACATCGAGTATTTGTTATTCCAAACGCCAAGGGTTTCTTTTTCTGGATAATACACGGTCGTCACTACGGCGCTGATATTCCACCTTATACTGATCCAAAAGTGATAGAGAAAAGAGTTCCGCAATTCTTACAAAGGATGATCTATGCTTGGTTTAACTGGAATAAGATATATCCCAAGTGGAAGCGTAAAGCGATGGGATTGCTTAAAGAACAATATGCTCTATATGAACAAATCAAAGATTTGCCTGAACTCGAAGATATATCTCATTTTGCGATGGGAGGGGGAATTACGAGTGGCAGGAAGCTTGTTGAGCAATACGAAAAAGCAGTTAATACATACCTTACATTATTCGAGGGGCACCAATATACATTCATAGGGGCTGCTTACGCTACCGATATGGCATTTATGGAGTTTTGCCATCAGGCTATTCCAGATATTGATGATAGAACTATTGGAGAAATGATCACGGGTGCCGAGCTTGAGGCCTTCCGCCCCGACGAAGAGGTAAAACGTTTGGCTGGCTTGGCAGTCAATTGGGGCTTAGCCCCGGTGGTTAAGAGGTCGAGAAAATTCGAGTCCATGCGTTCGGAATTCGAAAAAACCGACAAAGGAAAGAAATGGTTAAGAGAGTTCGAGGAGAGTTCTTTCCCCTGGTTCTACATGATGGTAAGCGAGGGCGTATTCCCCCGGTCAAATGAACCATGTTGGTTAGAGAATCCAGACATCATCCTCGGCTTCCTAAAGAATTACATCGAGAAGATCGAAAAAGGAGAAAATATCGAGAGGGATGTAAAAGCTTTGAAAAAGAAGAAAAAGCAGATAGTCAAAGAAAACTTCAATAAGCTTAAAACTGATGAAGAAAGGCATCGGTTCAAAGAACTCTATAACCTTGTAGACACATTTTACGTGTTTGTTGAAGAACAAAATATGTACATAAAGAGTTTCGCTTATGCGCTTTTCCGGAGGAATGTAAGAAAGTTTGCGGAGATACTCGCAAAGCATGGGGTGATTAAAGAGCCAGATGATATATTTTACCTCAAATTCGACGAGATAAGAAGGGCTTTGGAAATACTAGTTTGCTCGTGGGGGCCTGGAGAGCCACCAATAAAATACTGGATTAATGAGATAGAGTGGCGAAAAAAGGTTATTGAAAAGTTCGAAAAATGGGATCCCCCTGCTTTCCTGGGCCCATGGAAGAAACCCTCTGTGGAGCCATTTGTTGTTATTCTTGGTGGTGGAATATCTAACGAGATTTTAGACCTGTATCGAAAGCCTATCAAGCTTGAGGAAGTGGAAGAGCTAAAGGGTATTGGCGTTTCGGCAGGTAAGGCAAAAGGAAGTGCACGTGTTATTATGAAAGCCGAAGAGATCAGCAAAATAATTCCTGGGGAGATTTTGGTTTGCCCGCACACGACACCTGCTTGGACCCCTGCATTTTCTGTAATCAGTGGAGTCGTTACGGATACGGGTGGAGTTATGAGCCATGCGGGAATAGTTTCCAGGGAGTATGGAATACCGGGAGTTATGAACACTTACATAGGGACAAAGGCCATCAAAACTGGAGATCAGGTCGAAGTAGACGGTGATGAGAGCATTGTCAGGATTTTAAGCAGATAATTCATTATTTTGAAATTGATGACGGAAAAAGTTAGGTTATAAAAAGGTTTGGTTAAGTCCCTAAGGTTGGTCGTATCATACTTCCTCGTAAGTTTTTCGAAAAAGTTTAAAATACTAGTAAAAACCAGCCGATCTTATTACTTAAGAACTTGAAAGGAAAACTTCGGTCGGGAGCGTATGAAGGCAATTCTGTTCGATCTAGACGGCGTTTTGATAGATTCGTTCGATTCTTGGTTGGTCGCTTTTAACGAAACTCTAGAAAAGTTTGGTAAGAAAAGGGTAAGTAAAGGGGAATACAGGAAGAAATATTTAGGACATGAGCTCAGGTCCACTTTTGGAAAGTTTGGTTTGGGTGATGATGCGGTGGAATATTGTACAACTCAGTTCATAAAAAACATTAAAGAAATCAGGATTTTCCCGGAAGTGAAGAAAACTCTAGAGGCGCTGAGTAAAAAATTTAAACTGGGTC
>JAOUPD010000091.1 GCA_029880065.1 Hadesarchaea archaeon | reverse complement strand
TGCAGTAGGGATAGACCCAGAGGTAGTACTTGAGAACATTTACATCGCTCGAGCGCGCACGACCGATCACCAGATGCTTCTGGCCGAGAAGATCCACGAGATGGCGAAGGAGGGAGATGTGAAACTCGTCGTGGCAGACTCGCTCACCTCTCTTTTCCGGGCCGAGTACTGCGGACGGGGAGCGCTTGCTGAGCGACAGCAAAAGTTGGGGCGTCACATTGCGGCGCTTCACAAGACTGCGGAGCTGAACGATCTCGCGGTTTTCGTGACGAATCAAGTGATGGCGAGACCTGACATGTTCTTTGGTGACCCGACCAAGCCCATCGGAGGACATGTGCTAGGACATGCTATGACCGTGCGAGTCTACCTGCGAAAGAGCAAGGAGAATACTCGAGTCGCCAAGCTCATAGACCATCCTGGGTTGCCTCCGGATAGTGCGACATTCCAAATAGTCGAGGCGGGAATCAGGGATTGAGTTCGAAAATAAGGGGCGGTGCTGCGGGGAAGAACTTTTGGTCTTTGAGTAGCTCGTTTACCTGATTGATGCTTTGGTTTCTGCATGCGAGGGCTTCAATGCTGTTATCATAAGCAACGCTGCCACGAACGAAAGCACCGCAGCGAAAGCGAATGCAGCCCATGAACCGATAACTTGCCAAAGCACTCCTGCGATGACACTGGCTGGAAATAAGGCCAATCCGGTAGCGGTGTGGAAGGCTCCCATCGCAGTCCCCCAAAGTCGTGGGGCGATCAAGTCGGCGACATAAGCGCGTTGAACTCCCACAACTAAACCCATAAAAACACCGTAGAATGCGAACAACGGTAGTGCTTGCCATGCGCTGGTTGCCAAAGCCAACCCCACGGAAGTGAAGCCGAAAATACAATAGCCCGAGGCGATCACAGGACGCCTCCCTATGCGGTCGGACAGCATGCCAGCTGGAAGCGAGACCAAAGCATAGACCACGTTGAAGAACATGTAGAGAAGCACCACCTGCCCTGCCCCTAGCCCAAGCTCAGAGGCTCGGATGATCAGAAATGCCCAGCTTAGGTTCCCTAGCGAGAATAAAGTAACAACTGCGAGGTAGCGCCTGAAACTTGAGCTGAGCGAGCCAAGGCCAGCCTTAAATGATAGCTTGGGGGCCCGCTTTCTCCTCACTTCACGTGCGAAGAACACGAGGACGGCGACCGCTATTATTGCTGGAATCGAGGCGAGCAGGAAGATGTCCCTGAATCCAAAGAAGAGCAGGAGCAGGAACGCGAATGCTGGGCCCAAAATCGCGCCGATCGTGTCGAGGGCACGGTGAAATCCGAATGCTTTTCCCCTAATGTTTGGTGCGCATGAATCTGCGAGCAGAGCATCCCGGGGAGAGGTCCTAATCCCTTTTCCAACTCGATCCATAAACCGCACCCCGAGCGCATGGACCCATGTGCTGGCAAGGGCGAGGAATGGTTTGACGACGGTGGAAAGCCAGTAACCTCCGAGGATCAAGGGCTTCCGCTTGCCGATGCGGTCCGACCACCATCCCGAGAAAACTTTGAGAAGGCTCGCCGCGCTCTCCGCCAGCCCCTCGATGAGCCCCAGCACGGCCGGAGCAGCGCCGAGAACCTGGACAGTAAAGATGGGGAAGAGAGGCAGCATCATCTCGGTGCTTACGTCAGTGAGCAAGCTGGCGATCCCGAGCACGATGACGTTGAACCCCAACCCTGTAAAAAATCCCCGCCGTCTCATTCGTTCACGACTCAGGGAGGATTTCAGCTTCCGACGAATATCGGGCGCATCGAGAGCAATCTTGGCAGGACCAGAGGTCTGAAAGGCATGCCCTTGGCCTTTTTGGCGACCTCGGCGGTGAGTTCCTTCACGGTCATCGGTTTGAGCGCCTTCTTCCCCCGGACCCTCACAGGCAATTTTTTCCTTTTCAACTCTTTGTCACCGAGTACGACGATTAAATTAACCCATTCGCGCTCGGCGTCCCGCACCTTCTTTGAAACGGTCTCGGCCCGATCATCGATATCAACTCGGATGCGAGCCTTTTCCAGAGTACCCGCGATTCGCTCACAAGATTTGATGTGGCGGTCGGCTAGCGGGATAATCCTAACTTGGGTTGGCGAGAGCCAGAGCGGCAAGCTTGGGGCCTTCCCAGTCTTTTTCGCCTTTGCCGCTTCCTCCAGCGTTGCGTACATCCACCGCTCGATCGAACCCATGGAGGAATGTAAAATTATGCATCCTTTCTTTTCTCCGCGCTCATCCACGTACCGGATGCCGTAGCGCTCGGAGTCTTCCATGTCAAGTTGAACAGTTGCGAGTTGGGCATTTCCGCCAACCGAATCAATCACCTGAAACTCGTGTTTGAGCACCCAGTAATGCTTGCGTTCTGATAGCAGCTCGATGAGGGCTGGGCGCTTGACGAGTTTGAGCAGCCGCACGAAGAAGGACTTGTTTTGGTTGTAGAACTCCTCAAGGGTGCGAAACGCCACAACATATTCTATCCCCACCGACTTGGTCGTTTTTGCATAAATTTTGAACAGCCGCTCGTACTCATTCACCCCCTGCTTTAGGTCGCGACAGAAACAGTGTATATCGGGCATGGTGAAGGCCCGCAGGCGCTTGAGCCCCACGCACTCCCCGCTCTGCTCCAGCCGATACGAGGGCGAGAGCTCGAATATCCTCACCGGCATCTGGCGGTAGCTCATCACTGTATTTTTCATCATTTTGAACAACCCGAAATCCCCTGCGAACCTGAGGAGGAGCGTTCGGTTCGGGAACTTGATCTTGTAATCCTTCTGGTAGAAGCGCGCGGCCTGCTCTGCGATGTCTGGCTCGTCAGCGCGGTAGAGCACGGGGGTTTCGATCTTGCTGGCCCCGAGTTCGTCCGAGAGCTGGATCGCCAACTCCTCCAGCAGCCCCTTGATGAGCGCCCCTTTCGGATAAAAGCGAAAGTGTCCAGCGTCGCTTGCGGGCTCGTAGTCGACCAGCTCCAGGCGCCGCATCAGCTTGATGTGGGCGGGCTCCTCTCCAGGCTTGTGTCCTAGTTCCTCGCTAAGCACGAATTGTTTAAGCTGAAGGTTCTTCGCAAGAGGTTCGCAAGCGTCGATGTTCGAGAGGTCAAGCTTGTGTTCTTTCCCATCAGGAGTGAGGATTATCCTTCTGCTGGGGACAGCCTCCGGAGCGCGGACCTCAGCCTCCGCGGCTTCGGCTGTTATCGTCCGTGAGAGTTCCGACAGCGGGTGCCCCTTGCAGCTGAGCTTGAACGCCTTGTACCATCCGAAGGGAAGGCGGTGAACCTCTAGGCCGAATTCGCGTAGCGCTCCAGCGGTGGCGTCGAGCAATTTGATGGCGGCCTTCGGGGACGCGAGCGATGAACTGAGATGAGCGTATGGGTAGATGGCGACTCTTTTTGCTTCGACCTTCCGAGCAACCTCCGCGATTTCTCGGGCGGCGTTCTTCGATACTCCTTCGATGTTACTTCCGTCCTCCTCTTCTGCAGCCGTAAAGACCACTAGTACCTCTTCGAGGCGCCCCGAACGTTGCTCAGATGGAACATCCTCTGCTAGGGGGGTGCGCTGCTTGGCCTCGAACTCTAGAAAATCTGAGTGGACCAATAGGATTCTCAATTGCTCACCGCGTGCACTTGAATCCCTGAATTTAATAAACTATTCCCAAAACGGTTCTATTTTGAATCTGGGGGTGTTGCATTTGTGGTGTTGAAGAAGTGTTGTAAGTTTTTGGATTAACTCAATATCCAGAAAAGTAAATCATTACAAGTGAAGTGAATAAAAAAATTATCCAAGTGGAATGTACGATATGCTAATTTACCTAAAAAATTCGGGATGTTATAGAACCCATTCTAAATAGTCGCTAATAAAACCCCTGTGAACACGATGACCATCCCCAAAATTGCTTTTTTAGAAGGTCTTTCCCTAACAAGGAGGATGCTGAGGAGGAAGCCGAAGGGTATTACAGCACCATTGATCGTTGCCAGCACGCTTGCTTTTTCAATTCCCAGAGCACCCAAAAATAAAACGTGTCCGATGAAAAAAGCTAAGACGCCAGAGAGAAAACTCAGCCACACACCTTTTTTATCTAACTTTATACCCGCCCTAATCTGATGGATGCCCATTACGATATTGCAGGCCACCGCTGCGGAGATCACCTCAATCGTGAGAAGTGTGCCAACTTTCACGCCTCCATTAAGACAAAATTTATTAAGGACGATTACGGCCCCCCACATTAACGCCACCAACAAAGCCAGAGGCACCATTCGCTTCCAGCGGCCTGTTTCCTGCTCTTTCTGTGCCAATAAGTATGCTCCTAT
>JAOUPD010000090.1 GCA_029880065.1 Hadesarchaea archaeon | reverse complement strand
CCCGGATGTCGAGGCCGTCGCCATAACCTACAACGAAACAAGCGTTGGGCTGTTGAATCCACTTCCTGAACTGGCCAAAGTTGTGAAAAAGCACGGGAAGCTCCTGTTCGTCGACGCGGTGAGCGCGATGGGCGGGGTCGAGCTGAAAGTCGACGAGTGGGGGATAGACGTGTGCTTCACGAGCTCTCAGAAGTGTTTTGGGATCCCCCCGGGACTGGCCGTCGCAAGCGTGAGCGAGGATGCTCTGAAGCAGTCGGAGCGAGCCAAGGATAAAGGATGGTACTTCGATTTCAAGCTCTACGAAAAGTATCAGAAGGAGCAGAGCAGCACACACATGACACCTCCGATCCCGCAAATCCTCGCGCTCAACAAAGAGTTGGAAGTAATTGAAACCGAAGGCGGAAAGCAGAAACGCTTAGAGCTTTACTCTAAGCGAAGCCGAAAAATAAAGGAGGGTGTCGAAGGCTTGGGTCTGTCACTCTTCCCGCAGAAAGGGTATGAGAGCCCAACGGTCACATGTGTGAATGCTCCGAAAGAAATCAGCGGGCTTGAAGTGTACGAGCGAATGCGCGAGCGCGGGTTCGAGCTGGCGAAAGGATATGGTGAGCTTAAAGAGCGGACTTTCAGGATAGGGAACATGGGATACATCCCCCTCGAGTATGTGGATGAAATGCTTCAGGCTCTTGCGAATTTAGTAAAGTAATGGAATCTCCGACTCGCGACAGGCGATGCTTCTCTAGAGAAAATTTTAGTGGGACGACACTATCGTTATAAAGCAGCGAAGAAATCGTTTTGTGAGACATATGGCGTTAACTCCAACGAAGTTCATATGGATGGACGGAAAGCTCGTCCCTTGGGAAAAAGCAAACGTGCACGTACTTACCCACACCCTTCATTATGGGATGGGTGTCTTCGAAGGTATCCGCTGCTACAAAACTGTGAAAGGTCCGGCGGTTTTCAGGCTAACGGACCACATGCAAAGATTAGAGAATTCTGCAAAATTCGTTGGGATTAAACTTCCGTACTCAGTCGAGGAGCTGATAAAAGGAGTCAGAGAAACGATAAAAGCAAATAAAATTGAGGAGTGCTACATTCGTCCCATCGCTTTTTATGGCTACGGCATAATGGGGTTGAATCCCGAGGGCTCTAAGGTGAACGTGGCGATTGCAGTCTGGCCCTGGGGGACCTATCTGGGGGAGGAGGGACTCGAGAAAGGAATCCGGGTGAAAATATCTCCTTGGCTCCGAATTCATCCGCGCATCCTGCCGCCCCAAGCTAAGGTAGTAGCAAATTATGCTAATTCCATATTGGCGAAGGTTGACGCTCTGCAGTCGGGTTATAATGAAGCAATCCTCCTGAACATTGATGGTAACGTGGCGGAGGGGCCAGGGGAGAACGTGTTCATAGTGAAGGACGGTAAACTCATAAGCCCCCCAGCTTCCTCGGGAGCGCTCGTTGGGATAACTCGAGACTCGATAATAAAAATCGCAAGCGATGAGGGGATAAGCTTCGAGGAATATGACTTCAAGCCGAATGAACTCTATGCGGCTGATGAGGCTTTCTTTACAGGTACTGCCGCCGAGGTGACGCCGATCCGTGAGGTGGACGGCAAGCCCATAGGGGGCGGGAAGCGCGGGCCTATCACGGAGAAGCTTCAACAAATATTCTTCAATACTGTCCGTGGGAAGGAGCCTAAGTACGAATTCTGGCTGGACTATGTTGGCAAGTGAACAAATCGTGCATGAACATTTTTCATCGAACTTCAACTTGTAGGTAATTTCATTGCCCATGCTTCAGCCGCTTGCGTAACCACTTGGATTTGGGGAGATTATCGACCTTCTTGAAATCGCCATCTTCCCAAACCAGAGCCCCAAAGTAGCCACAATTTGTGCAATAATACCTGGCATCGAGTGCTCTGAGCTTGACAACTGCCGTCGAATCCTTAAGCATCTTGCTGCCACACTTCGGGCACCTACGAACCATCCCTAACCCAAAAGTCCCTTGTGCTTTGAAATCCTTTAAATTTACAGAACAGAACTCAAAACGTTGGGTATATGGGTATGATTTCTTTCAAGCCGATTTGGTTCGATTCGCTCGGCGCAAAATCATTGTGCACCTTGGTCAAAACGCCTGATGTCAGCGTTCTCATCGACCCCGGGGTCGCGGTGATGCATCCGAGCTTCCCGGCGCCATGGGCGAAAAAGCTTTACTGGGAGGCTCAGGGAATGCGCGCAATCAAGAAGGCGAGCCGCAAGGCGGACATAATCATAATCTCTCACTACCACTACGATCACTTCACCGACTTCGACCGCGGACTTTACAAGAACAAACTCCTACTGGTGAAGAATCCTAACGACCACATCAATGATTCCCAACGAGGGCGAGCCGAGCATTTCTTCGACAATCTATGCCGCTCCTTTGGTAAGGTCGGTCTCAATGATATGCTACAGAAGCGAGAGCGGAAATCATATGAAAATCCGCTTGACGAGATTCCCCACGCTCGGGACAAGGACTTCGGAGATTACAATCAAAGACGCCGGGAGTTGTTCAAAAAGGGACTCAAGTGGTTCAAAGGACGTGCCAAAAAATGGAACTCAGCTAAAGTGATACCTGAGCTTAAGTTCAAAGATATAGAGATCAAATTTCCCGAAGGTAAAGCATTCAAATTTGGACGCACCAAGCTCAGATTCACACCGCCCCTCTTCCATGGCATCGAATTCTCGCGTGTGGGCTGGGTATTCGCAACTGTTATCGAGTATGGTGGCGAGAAGCTGATCCATTCTTCTGATCTTGACGGTCCGATCATCGAGGATTATGCCAACTGGATCATCCGGGAAAATCCTGACGTGCTCATTCTCGATGGTCCCATGACCTACATGCTTGGCTATCTCACCACCCGCACCACCATGAATCGCGCAGTATCGAACGCCGTGCGAATACTTAGGAAAACTGATTTGCGGTTGATGATCTATGACCATCACTTGCCTCGTGAACCAAAGTTTAAGGGGTGGACACGTGAGGTTTGGGATGAAGGCAAACGTCGGGGAAAGAAAGTACTAACGGCAGCGGAATTTTTGGGTAAAAAGCCAGTTGTGCTTAGTTAAGGTCAAAGAAATAGATTTTTGTATGGGTATAAAATTGTCTGGACTTGAGAGGCCCACCATCAAGCAAGCGCTGCTATTCGAGGAACTGTCGAATAAACGAGTGCAATGTAACCTCTGCGAACGGCGATGCAAGATCGGGCAAGATGCACTCGGCTTCTGCAAGACGCGGGAAAACATTAACGGCGAACTCCACACACTCGTCTACGGCGACATCTCTTCGATATCTGCGAATCCCATCGAGAAAAAGCCCCTCTACCATTTTTGGCCGGGGAGCATTGCGCTAACAGTTGGTACCTACTCTTGCAATTTCACTTGTCCCTGGTGTCAGAACTGGAACATCTCAAAATCACCTCCCAATCCGAAGCTCGCCAACTACCTCAGCCCGGAGGAGTTCGTTGCGCAGGTGTTACGAGAGCGCTGTCAGGGTACCTCTATTTCGTTCAACGAGCCAACGCTGCTCTTCGAGTACTCGCTTGACGTCTTTAAGCTAGCCAGAGAGCGGGGACTTTACAACACCTACGTGACCAACGGCTACATGACGCTCGAGGCGCTGCGAATGCTCCACGATGCCGGACTGGACGCGATGTGTATGGACGTTAAGGGCGATGCAGCGGCGGTTCGCAAATATTGTGGGGCCGATGTCGAGGTCGTCTGGAGAAACGTGCACGAGGCAAAAAAGTTTGGGATGCATGTAGAGGTGGTCAACCTCATCATCCCCGGAGTTAACGACCGGGAAGAGCAACTGCGCGAACTGATCAAGCGTCACCTTCGCGAGGCGGGCAGAGAAACCCCGCTGCACTTCACATCTTACTATCCGGCCTACAAATTTGACGCGCCGCCAACACCCCTTTCCACCCTCGAGCGAGCGCATGACATGGCGAGATCGGCGGGCATCGAGTTCGTTTACCTCGGCAACGTGCCCGGGCATAGGTATGAGAACACTTATTGCCTGAACTGCGGCGAGATACTCATCAAACGCCTTGGGCTTGAATTGGTCAAAATAAATTTAAAGGGAAATTGTTGTCCCAATTGTGGGCATGAAATACCAATTGTGGGAGAAATTTTGTGAAACATTTATTTCGCGTGATTTGCTTTAGAATTATCAAGTATAAACTTTTTACTTATAACAAATTTTATGCAATGTTTTAAAAAGTCACAAGACAAAAATATTAATAGTTGTTCAGATGAAAGAGGCCGAATGATACCATGCGTGA
>JAOUPD010000001.1 GCA_029880065.1 Hadesarchaea archaeon | reverse complement strand
TATTAACATCGATGCATCGGATGCGATCTCTGGTTTGGCTGAGATGCGGTTCAGCTTGAATAACTTCGAGTGGTCTGACTGGAAGAATTTCGTCGCGAGTAAATCTTACACCCTTCCAACGGGTGACGGCCTCAAAACTGTCTACGTCCAGGTTAAGGATAAAGCAGGGTTGTTTTCGACGGTTACAAGCGACTCGATCATCCTTGAGACCGTTGCGCCGCCTGTGCCTATTCCACCAGTGGTCGTTCCACCAACCTCACTAATAATGCCCACACCAACCCCTGTGCTACCGATTTTCTTCGTGCTGCTGGCGATATTCTCAGTTAGCATAAGCGGCCTCGTGTTATACCGCGCCCTGACGTGGCGCATAAAGCCGTTCGTGTCGCTTAAATCCCTGAAGCGAGTGGTACCCGCGAGACCTGCAGTAAACCTAGCGCGCCTGAAAGTACTTTGGCGTATCAAGCCAGCGATATCTCTCAAGCGCATGATGCCCGCTCCGATAACCTTGGCCCCAGATTTGCCCACCGGTCCATTTAAGCCTATACCAGTCGTCACTCGCCCGCCCGCGGTTGGACCTGGGAGGGTCGTGCCGAAGATAATGGCGCCTTCTGAGATTCTCAAAAGCCTGAAGCGCGGCCCCCGGCCATCGAAGCCCGGGATCTCGCTCAAGCGCCTGAAGCGGGAAGTGTTCAAGAAAAAGAAGCGTAGGGGGCTGTAGGGCAATGAGCACGATTGAACTCTTGGTGAGCTCAATCGGAAGCGTGTTCTCCCTCTCGGTACTAACCTTGCACAAATTAAGCCAACTCGGACAAGTTTGGGCTGGCTTATTTTTGATTATCGGTGCCATCTACCACCTGTTCAGACTAGCCAACCGGAAAATAGGTGGCTTGCGATGAGAAAGAGAATGTCAGACCGTCTCAGAGAAGTCACTAAGCTGGTCGGGGAGGTTCCAGACGGTTTCATAGAGGAGGCACTTGGTTTCGACATCCGACATGAGACTCACGAAGATGTACATGCTGAAGCTACTGATAAAACTACGCGCCGAGCCCCTCGTTGAAAAACTAACCTCATTGACTCCCAAAAGAAGGAATTAAAACGTTTTTCGGCATCGACTCTAGGTTCATGGAGTTCTTCTGTCACGTAAAGTAGTACTTCTAACTTTATTTAAATAGGTCTTCACTCATAATTGAAATGGGAAATTGGGGTTGAAAAAAACCACTAAAAGTTAGGTTTTTCAGCTGAGGCCACGTGGAAAAACCCCAATTCCAATGGTTAGAGTGGTGTCTGAATGAGGTTGAAGCGAGGTCTAATCTTAGGAGTTTTCTCGGCCAAAGGTGGTGTTGGTAAAACAACGACTGTGGTCAACCTAGGTGCGGCGCTGGCTCAGAAGCTCAAGAACCGCGTCATCATCGTCGAAACCAACATGACTGCCTCAAACTTGGGTCTGCACCTTGGCATCCTCGACCCGCCAGTGGTAATTCAGGATGTCGTCTTTGGTAAGATCAAGATAAGTGAGGCAATCATGGCCAACGACTACGGATTCCACATCATCCCGGGCTCTGTTGCATTCACGAGCGAGCTAGGCTCAATCGACCTCCGCGATATCTTAGATGAGCTTACAAAAAAATACGATATAATAATACTCGACTCGGCCCCTGGTTTCGGCCTTGAGGTCTTTGCGGCAATGAAGACGTGCGACGAACTTCTGGTTGTATGCCAGCCCAGGGTGCCGGCGATCGCGGGGACGCTCCAGACCTTCCGAGCCGCCGACCGCCTCAAGATTCCGGTGTTTGGGGTGGTTCTGAACCGGGTCACGGGGAAGCGCTTCGAGATTCCGACCTCGGATATCAAGCGGACATTGGGCTGGCCCACTATGACGGTGGTTCCGGAGGACGACATGGTAGAAGAGGGAGTGACCCGAGGAATTCCTGTCGTCCTTCACGCTCCAAAATCTCCGGCGGCGATTGAGTACCGAAAGCTCGCGCAGGCGGTCTTATCCCACCTGAGGGCTCGCAAGCGCATCGCTCCTCGTCGAAAGCGCAGGGCCAAAAAAGTAGAAAAGTGAGGCAATGAACTCATAATCTACTGCGTTAGTTGTATAGATTGTTTGTTTAAGCATGGGATTTACATCATCTCTAAAGATTCTAGATCTAGGTAAAATCAAATCGTCGGCTTGGAGATGTTTACAGATTTAATCCTAAGGGAGAATTCGGCCTTAAAGAAAGTTTACGGCATTGAATATTCTACCATCCAAAATACAAAGTGCGAGTTAGAAACAGAGCTATTTACGCGGATATGGTCGCTATCATTTTGTGGGTGAGAGTTGGGGTGCTTGGTGAAATGGCCCACGGAATCATAGATTGTTTAAAGATGGGAAAAGAACACAAAATAATGAAGCCGCCGTAGCTCAGTTGGCAGAGCAATCGCCTTGTAAGCGATAGGTCGTGGGATCGTGACCCACCGGCGGCTCCACCTTAAGTTTTGTTGCACTAGTAGTGTTGGGGGCATAAGATGGGCGAAGGGTACGTTGGACAGATATTCAACTCGATTCAGGGAGAGGGACTCTATGTTGGCAGGCGGCAGGTCTTCGTGAGGCTGGCGGGCTGTTCACTAAACTGTAATTTTTGTGACACCGAGGAGTTCAGAAATTTTCGTCTCCAAACGTGCGAAGTTGAAACTAAACCCAGCTCAATGAAATTCAAACGCGTGAGGAACCCGATGACCCACGAAGAGGTGCTTCGGCATATCAAGCGTTTGACAACCCCAGATATCCACAGCATCTCGCTGACCGGTGGGGAACCACTTCTGGCGGGGAATTTTCTTGTCGATGTCGCACGCGCGTGCAGACGAGCTGGTTTCGCCACCTATCTAGAGACGAGCGGCGAGAGCAGTGAGGCGATGGCGAAAGTTATCTGCTACCTCGACTTCGCCGCAATCGATATCAAGCTCCCCGAGCACCGAGCCGTACCGCGCAGAAGCTGGCGTCGTTTGTTTGAGAATGAGTTGGCTTGCGTTAAGCTCGCACTCGGGAGAGGGGTGGAAACTTTTGTGAAAATAGTGGTGCTCCCGTCTACCCAACCAAAAACCATTACGCACGTGTGCAAACACCTAACGAGGGTCGCCCGGATACCCCTAGTCATCCAGCCGGTGACGCCTGCGCGAAAGGTTCGCAGCGCCCCATCGATGACACATGTGTACCGCCTCGCTCAAGCCGCCGCCCGCGCGGGGGTTAAGCATATAGCGATAATACCCCAAATGCACAAACTTATGAAGGTGCTCTGATGCTGATCGAGTTCACGAAGGGTTTGGGTTTCTCGGCCTCACACTTTATCATAGGGCACAAGAAATGTGAACACCTGCATGGGCACAACTGGCGCGTTGGAGTGACCGTCGAGGGCGAACCGGACGAGCGGGGTCTCGTCGTGGATTTTTTCGACCTCGAGAGTTTTTTAAAAAGTTTGTGTGACAGTTACGATCATCGTTTGCTGCTACCCGAGAACAACAGCTCTCTCAAACGCCTTTTGGAGGGAGAAAGTACTCGCATTTCTGTGCACGGCCGTGAGTTCGAGTTCCCCAGTGAGGATGTCGTCTGGCTTCCCGTCGTTAACACCACCGTGGAGGAGCTTGCACGAGTTGTTGCTGATGAGATGGTGAGGAATTTGCCCTACCCGAATGTGCGTCGGATAACCGTCTGGGTCGAGGAGTCGCCTGGGCAGAGCGCAACGGAAAAGCGGCAAGTGAAAGCGTAACCTCAACCTTTTTATATCTCGGCGCCCAAGTGCACCGAATATTATGCAAATCAAACGCTTTGAACAGGAGGACGCGTGCAAGTACGAGTGCTGGGACGACTACCAGTGCTCAGTGATGGCGAGCGCGGTCGTCCGGAAGCATGGCAGGCAGGTCTACTTGCAGGACATCAACGTTAGTTCGAGCTATCGAGGACGGGGTATAGGGACAGGATTGCTCAAGCAAATACTGGCCGACTTCGAGGGTACGCTAATCGTGGCGAGCGTCTTCGAGGCACGTGTCCCCTGGTACGAGCGTCACGGGTTCAGGCCTACGAGCAATGAAGGAAATTTAGTCAGAATTGAGAAATCCCCATAACGCTTATCTTTCCAAAATCGAGTTCTGTTTGGGGTCGTGGGGTAGCCTGGTCTATCCTGCTGGCTTAAGGATTGTTTAAGCGGTCCTGCCAAATGGGGCGTCAGACCAGCGCAAAAAAGCCAGTGACTCGAGTTCAAATCTCGGCGACCCCACCACCATGATTCAACGATGCCGAAGGTTTACTAACAATAATCTTGAATGCCAGTCCGGTTCTTAGAGACATGCACTGGATGTGGACTATGTAAGAACATCTGTACCGCACCGGGAGCTATTACGCAAGAATAATAAATGTTCATAAAGAAGTGATAGATGTGTCCAGACTATTAAAGGGTGCAATCGATTTGCATGTGCACGCGGGCCCTTCCGTTATGCCCAGGGAACTAGATACCGCGGAGATGTTGCGCGAAGCCAGCAAGGCGGGTTACCAAGCATTTGTCATCAAAGACCATTATTTCCCGACCATAATGAGCGCATATCTCGTCCAGAAACATATCGGCAATGGCGAGGTGAAAGTCTATGGCGGAATAGCGCTCAACAACAGTGTGGGCGGGCTGAATATCAGTGCGGTAGACGCGGCATGCGCCATGGGAGCGAAGTTCATCTGGATGCCGACAGTATCCTCAAAAAATCATATCATGAGTCACAAGCAAGGCCTGAAATTCCCCGGCTCTCACGGCATAAAGCTGGAGGAAAAACCGCTGGTCTATGTGAACAGGCGCGGAGAATTGGACGAAAAGGTTATTGAGATTCTCAATTACATGTCCGACACAGACATGATTCTAGGTACGGGACATGGCAGTTTACGTGAAGTGGATGCACTCATCGCCTCCGCCTCCGAAATCAGAGTGAAAAGAATACTGGTCAATCATCCCTTGTATATGATTGGCGCCACCCTTTCTGATATTAAGAAATGGGCCGCGATGGGAGCCTACATCGAACTGAATGCGACGGTATTTGTGCCGGAGTCCAGTTTCGGAGTCGTTCCCATAGAAGATGCGGTCAAGGTCATCAAGGAAGTCGATATTGACCATCTGGTTATTGATTCCGATTATGGCCAGAAGAATAATGGCAGTCCGGTCGAAGGCATCCGCCGATTTGTCGATATACTGGTAAATCAGTATTCGGTAGCAGAAGATGATATTGTAAAAATGGTCAAAATCAATCCCGAGAAGTTGCTGGGATTTCGTCGGTAGTTTGCCAAAGGAGAGATGAACATCATGAATATAGTTGCAGCTAACTGGAATGCGATGCCCTGGGAAGAGGTAAGAAAGGGCGTCAAGAGAAAGGTGTTTACCGGCGAAGGAGCTACCCTGTCCCTGAATTTCTTGGAACCCGGACACGATCCTAAACCGCATTCTCATATGCACGAGCAGATAGTGTATATCATCGATGGTGAATGCGAATTCCATGTTGGCAAAGACACCTATCCACTTAAGGAAGGCGGATTACTGTATATTCCCCCCAATGTGGAACATTACATCGTCGCCAAAGGCAAAAAACCCGTTATTAATTTGGACATCTTTTCTCCCAAACGAGAAGACTACTTGAAATAAAGGAGGCTGGTGACATCATGAGGATTAAGGAAAAACTGAAAAAATGCCAAACTGTCTTCGGAACGTTTGTGAAAATCAATTCTCCTGCCGTGATAGAAATTCTCAACTGGGCTGGCTTTGATTTTGCCGTAATTGACGGCGAACACTCGCCCTTCTCCCCTGTAGACATCGAGAACATAATCCGCACGGGAATGGCAGCATCGTTCGACGTTATCGTTCGTGTCTCCAGTCCTCAGGAGGAGCATATACTTCATGCCCTGGATTCCGGTGCGGCGGGAGTCCAGTTGCCGGGTCTGACCTCTATCGAAGAAGTGAAACAGGCGGTAGATATTGCCAAGTACTTTCCTGATGGTTCGCGCGGCCTGTCATTTGTTCATCGCGCGGCTCGTTACGGTTTCGCGGATAAAAAAAGCTACATGAAGACGGCGAACGAAGAGACGCTTATTGCCGTCCACATCGAAAACCGTAATATGGTCAATCAAGTGGAAAAAGTCTGTGACCTTCCTTCCGTGGATGTTGTCTTCGTTGGTCCCGTTGACCTCAGCCAGTCTTTTGGTAAACCAGGGAATACGCAGGATGACGCCGTGAGGGCTGCCATTGAAAAAATAGTCAAGACCTGTAACCTGAAGCATAAAGCAGCGGGAATCTACGTTGCCTCAGCGGATGAGCTATCGTATTACAGGAAAATGGGATTTCGCTATATCGTCTGGTCTTCCGACATAGGGATGTTCGTTAAGAGCGTAAAAGAGGCGGCTCAATTATTGAGCGGAAAATGAAAGTTGCAGGGTGGCTATAGGAAGTTCAAATCTCGGCGACCCCACCACTCAAAACGAACGGTTTGTGAGACAGCTCCCCCATTTATTTCATCAAAAACTCTTAAAAGAGGGGAGATGGACAGAAGTAATTTTAAGGTTTGTCAGCTATGTCAAAAGGGTGTAAACTTGCAAAAGTTCATCGTTAAGAGTCTGACCGCACGCGAGATTCTCGACAGCAGAGGCAACCCAACCATTGAGGTTGATGTTGTAGTACGAAGCGAGAGCGGGGCGGAGGCGGGCGTTGGTAGAGCGGCCGCGCCTAGCGGAGCGAGCAGGGGAAAACACGAGGTCATAGCATTTCCCGAAGGAGGTGTTAAGGCTTCAGTTAAAGCTTTTAAAGAAATCTTGGTGCCGAAGTTAATCGGTAGCCCAGCTGACCGGTTGGAGGAGGTAGATTCCCTTCTTCATGAACTCGATGGGACGCCAAATTTCTCGAGAATTGGGGGAAATGCGGCGGTAGCTATCTCCATGGCGGTTGCAAAGGCAGCGGCGGCAGCTCGTGGTATACCTTTGTATAAGCATTTAGGTGGCGAGGAAGCGGTTCAACTGCCATACCCGCTTGGAAACATGCTCGGTGGTGGGGCTCATGCTGGCAGACAGGCTCCCGACATACAGGAATTTCATGCCATCCCAGTCGGCGCGAAAAGTTTTGTTGATGCGTTTTTCGCCAACGCCAAAATTCATAAGCGTGTGCGAGCCCTCATCGAGGCAAAGGATCAAACCTTCACTGGCGGTAAGGGTGACGAAGGTGCATGGGCCCCAAATCTCGATAGCTCAGCGGCTCTCGAAATAGTTGCACGTGCATGTGAGGAAATAAGTAGCGAGGTTGGATTTGAGATAAGGCCTGCCCTTGACGTTGCTGCAAGTAGCCTTTACGATGAGCATGAGAAGAAGTACCGATATAAACGGGAAGGGAAATCTCGGGACGAGGGCGAGCAAATAAATTTCATCCTCGATTTGATCAATACATACAAGCTCTTTTTCGTTGAGGACCCGTTGCACGAGGAGGATTTTGATGGGTTTGCCGAGCTTACGAAAAAAGTCGGCGAAAAATGCCTGATATGCGGTGATGATCTCTTCGTCACAAATGTCGCGCGGATTCAAAAAGGGATTGAAGTCGGTGCTGTAAATTCGGTGTTGATAAAACCGAACCAGATCGGCACGCTTACAGACACCCACAAGGCTGTGCAACTTACGAAAGAGCGCAACTATGTTCCTGTGGTATCCCATCGCTCAGGGGAAACTCCCGACGAAACCATCGCCCACCTAGCTGTGGCATGGGGCTGTCCCATTATCAAAACGGGCGCGGTCGGGGGCGAGCGGGTAGCCAAACTTAATGAGTTAATCCGAATTGAAGAAGAACTGGGGAATCGAACAAAAATGGGGAAGCTTCGATGAGCACACCTGAGTTTGCGGAAGGCGTGGTCGGGCTGGTGGATTTTGATACTTACCTCTCTAGCGGTGTCCACATAGGGACCCGGCAGAAGACGGGCGCGATGTCTTCTTTCATATACCGCGTGCGACCCGATGGGCTATATGTGCTCGATGTCCGGAAGACCGACGAGCGGATAAACTTGGCCGGGAGGTTCTTGGCGCGGTTTGAGCCCGCGAGTATCGTCGTGGTATCGGCTCGACAGTACGGCCAGCGTCCAGCTCAGCGATTTGGCGAGGTGACTGGAGCCAAGGCCATGGTGGGCAGGTTCATCCCGGGCACTTTCACCAACCCCTTCTACAAGGGATATATTGAGCCAGCTGCGCTCGTCATCACCGACCCACTAGCGGATGAACAACCCATGCGCGAGGCGGCTGAGGTGAGTATACCTGTGGTGGGGTTCTGTGATACCGACAACGAAACGGCGGACATAGATATCATTATTCCAACTAACAACAAGGGACGCAGGGCGCTTGCGCTCGTCTACTGGTTGCTCGCGCGTCAAGTGCTTCGGGAGCGGGGCGACCTCTCACCGGACAAGCCGTTCGAGGTTTCGGTCGAGGAGTTTGAGACCAAGAGCGGTGGTGAGTAGGTGAGGCCCCCTGTGGTCGCAGGACAATTTTACGCTGGCACCCGATCAGACCTTTTGGAGCAAATCGAGTGGTGTTACACCCATCCACACGGGTCTGGAAAAGTTCCGAAAGTGCGTGCCGGGCCGAGGCGGCTTGTAGGATTGGTTTCGCCTCACGCGGGCTACATGTACTCAGGACCGGTCGCTGCACATGGATTCACATACATGGCGCAAGACGGCATGCCAAGTTCGATCGTGATTATTGGGCCCAATCACAGAGGTACGGGCTCGGGTGTTTCGATAATTACTTCGGGAAAATGGGGGACTCCTTTAGGAGAGGTTCAAATAGACGAAGCGCTGAGCGAAGCAATTAAGCAGGCGTCGGATATCATCGATGTTGACATGGTCGCCCATGCTTACGAGCACTCGCTGGAGGTTCAACTACCATTTCTTCAGCATCTCTTCGGCGATAAATTCAAAATCGTGCCGATATGCATGATGTTGCAGGATACCAAGACGAGTAAAGAGGTTGGGGGCGCGATTGCCAAGGCCTCGGAGGGGAAGGATGCAGTGATAATCGCGTCAACTGATTTCACTCATTACGAATCCCAACGTTCGGCCACCACGAAGGATCACAGAGCAATAAATAAAATTCTGGCGCTTGACGCAGAGGGGTTAATTAGCACCGTCGAGGAGGAGGCCATAACCATGTGCGGTTACGGGCCAGTTTCGGCGATGTTGCAAGCCGCGAAAAAGCTTGGGGCAAAAAAGGCGGAGCTATTAAAATATGCAACTAGCGGTGAAACTGCGGGCCCCATGGCGCAAGTTGTCGGTTACGGTTCAATTGCGGTGTTAAGGTGATTGATATACGACCGTTGATTGTTAAACTTGGCGGAAGCGTGATTACCGACAAACGGAGGCAGTTCACGGTAAAGCGGACAGTGCTGAGGAGACTCGCCCGCGAGTTAACCGCAGCCAAAGGTTCCCTCGTACTTGTACACGGGGGCGGTTCATTTGGGCACCCTGTGGCATCGAAGTACAAGATCGCCGAGGGTTATGGGAACCCGCGACAGCTAATCGGATTCGCGCTGACTCATCGCGCGATGGAAAAACTTAACGCTTATGTGGTGGACGCTCTTCAGCAAGCGGGTGTGCCTGCGGTGGCGATGCAACCCTCTGCTTGTGCCGTGGTGGAGAATGGAAGGATAAAGTCGATGGAGCTCACGCCTTTGCGCAAACTACTCAAGCTCGGGCTCGTACCTGTGTTATATGGGGATGCTGTGCCAGATTTGGGCAAGGGGATGAGCATCCTTTCGGGTGACCAGTTGGTTGCTCAACTCGCGTGCGAACTTGGGGCGAAGCGGGTTATCCTAGGTGTCGATGTCGATGGGGTTTACACTGTAAACCCGAAGACAAATAAAAATGCCAAACTTGTCCAGGAGATCTCTTTGAGCAACTGGTCTTCGGTTAAGAAGCGGTTGAGTAGCGGCGTCGGTGGAAGAGATGTCACGGGTGGCATGGCGAAAAAGGTGCGTGAGTTGCTTGCGTTGGCCGAGCGCGGGGTGGAGGCGGAGATAGTTAACGCGGCGAAGCCAAACATCCTGAGGCGGGCGATTCTAGGAGAGGTCGGGCTCGGCACGAGAGTTGTGGCGAGGTGAGTGAATGAGCAAGCGGACGGTCAATCGAAAAATTGATCACATCAGGGTTTGTTTAGAAAAAAACGTCGAAGCTCCCATCAAGGGACCCGGTTTCGACGACATCGAGCTTATTCATGATGCCCTCCCAGAGCTCAATCTCGAGGACATCGACTTGGGCACCCCCTTCCTAGGGGCTAAGCTTAAGGCGCCAATAATGATGTGCGCGATGACGGGCGGCCACCAACGGGGAGGGAAGATAAATCTGGTCTTGGCCTCAGTAGCGCAGGAGCTCGGGTTGGCTTTCAGCGTTGGGAGCCAGCGCGCGGCAATCGAGGACAAAAAACTGGCGAAGACGTATAAAGTTCGAAGCGTTGCCCCGGATGTCTTTCTCGTGGGCAACTTGGGCATGCCCCAGCTGACGCATGGCTATGGAGTGGTGGAGGCGCGTCGAGCGGTCGAGATGATTGACGCAGATGCTCTCTCAATCCACATGAACCCGCTACAGGAGCTCGTGCAGCCCGAGGGCGAACCCAAGTACAGGGGCGCCCTTGCAAAGTTTGCTAAGATCTGCAGGGCGCTCAAGTGCCCGGTGATAGTTAAGGAGACAAGCAGCGGAGTGAGCGCAGAAGTGGCAAGAAAGCTGGTCGGTGCTGGAGCGGCGGCAATCGATGTAAGCGGCGCCGGGGGAACCTCTTGGGCTAGAGTGGAGGCGCTTCGTCCACAAGCTCGTGCTCGCTTAGGGCTTGCCTTCTGGAATTGGGGCATCCCGACAGCGGTCTGCACAGCGGAGGTAGCCAAGGAAGTTAGGGTGCCAGTGATTTCGAGCGGCGGCGTGCGCACGGGCTTGGATGCCGTGAAGGCGCTTGCGCTAGGTGCCGATCTCGTCGGTTTGGCGCTCCCCCTCCTGCGTGCCGTGCCCCGAGGCAGAAAAGCGGTTGTCAAGCTTTTGAACAATTTCATTGTGGAGCTGAAGGCCGTGATGTTTCTCACCGGCTGCAAGCGAGTCGAGGATTTGCATAAAGTGCCTATCGTGATCACGGGCAGGACACGCGAGTGGTTCCTAGCTCGCGGCTTGAACCCAGATGAGTTCGGGCGAGGGCGGCGACGATGACTGTTGAAATCCTCCCGTTGGGCGGTTTGGGTGAAGTCGGTAAGAACATGACTGCTCTAGGTTTCGACGGTAAGTACGTGATTATCGACATGGGAGTAAGGCTCGACAGCATCATGGCGTTCGAGGATGCCGAGATAGGGGAGATGAGTCGCGAGGAGCTCATAAACATAAACGGCATTCCCGACGACAGCTCGCTCCGCAACCGAAGGGTTCGGGCGATCGTACTCACCCATGGGCACCTCGACCACATAGGCGCGGTTGGCAAGCTAGCGCACGCTTATGATATCCCGATTTACGGTACCCCGTTAACCCTCGAACTCGTGAAACACGTTATACGCGAGGAGCGCACTTTCAAGCCCAAGAACGAGCTTCGAACGGTGATGCCAGGAGATAGCGTGGAGGTGGACGACATCGAGCTGGAGTTCATCCCCGCTGCTCACAGCATCCTTCAAACGGCCTTCATTGCTGCCCATAGCGCGGATGGAACCGTGCTCTTTGCCAGCGACTTCAAGTTTGATGAGGAACCTCTGTTGGGATACAAGACAGATCGTGCGTGCCTGAAAAAGCTGGCGAAAGATGGGGTGCTTGCAGCTCTTGTCGGAGCAATAAGGATAGATGAACCAAGTCCCACCCCCTCGGAGGGCCATGTGAAGGAGATGCTCCAAGAGACTATGATAGAAGCGAGCTCCGCTGGCAAGGCTGTGCTCGTGACAACTTTCTCCTCTCACATCACTAGGTTAAAATCGATAGTCGACCTCTCGTTCGAGCTGGGGCGCACCCCGGTGCTAATCGGACGCTCACTCCGCAATTACTGCACGGCTGCACTCAACCTTGATTTGGTCGACTTCCCTCCAGAGCTACGCATCCATGGGCGCCCGAACGCGGTGCACAACCTGCTTCGTGAGGTTGAGAAATCAAGGGAAGACTACGTGCTTATTTGCACGGGGCACCAAGGGGAACCGACATCGGTGCTCTCGCGCATCGCGAACGGGCAGCTTCCTTTCAAAATTAAGCGTGGTGATGGGGTAATATTTTCGGCAAGTGTCATTCCAAATCCGATAAATGAATCCAATCGTGAGCTCCTTGAGACGAAGCTTCAAGCCCAAGGAGGCAGCATCCACCGCGATGTCCATGCCTCGGGTCACGCCGGGCGGGTTGGCACCAAGGAGTTTCTCGAGCTCGTAAAACCCGAGCACTTAATTCCCTGCCATAGCACCATGGACAAGCTCAGGCTTATGGCAGATTTGGGGCGGGAGCTTGAGTATCCGAGCGGAAACATGCATTTGCTCAGAAATGGGTCGTGCCTAAGGTTGAGTGGTTAAATGGACTTGTTGAAGTACATGGAGGAGCGGGCGCGCATGGTTGAACGCGAGATTGACCGTTGGGTTTCCCGCGGGCTTGAGCCCGAGATATTGACGCGCGCGACGCGGCACTTACTTGAAGCTGGCGGGAAGCGGCTCCGCCCGTGCCTTGCGCTCACTGCGTGTGAGGTGGTGGGGGGCAAAGCAGAGGATGCCCTTGAGGCAGCGGCAGCGCTTGAGCTCCTACACAATTTCACCCTTATCCACGACGACATAATGGACCAGGATGAGTTCAGGCGGAACGTGAAGACGGTACACATACTATGGGGGGTGCCTGTTGCGGTCATAGCTGGCGACGCGCTCTTCGCGAAGGTCTTCGAGGCTGTGGCCGCGAACGCCAAACGGCTTGGACTTGAGGGCGCCCGCGTGGTCGAACTTTTCGACACGGTGAGCAAGGCTAGCTTCGAGATCTGTCAGGGGCAGGTGCTCGACATGTTATTCGAGAGACGTGCCGACGTGAGCGAGGCTGAGTACATGCGCATGGTCAGCGGGAAGACGGGGGCGCTCCTAGAGGCGTCCATGAAGGTCGGGGCCCTCTTGGGGAAAGGAGAGCCCGAGCAGGTCCGTGCACTCGCTGAATACGGGCGATTGATCGGATTGGCATTTCAAATGCGGGACGATGTGCTTGGCGTGGCGGGTGAGCAGGAGAAGTTCGGCAAGCCAATAGGGAGCGATATTCGAGAAGGCAAGCGAACGCTCATCGTAGTCAGGGCTCTCGCCACTGCATCACAGGAGGAGAAATCCACGTTTTTGCGCGCGCTTGGCAAGCGGGACGCATCGGAGGTCGAGTTGAAGGCAGCGATTGATGTGCTAAAGCGTACGGGCGCAATCGATTATGTGGCTGAACGAGCGCGGGAGCTCGTCGCCCAAGCTAAATCTAAGTTGGAGGCGCTACCGGAGTCAAGGGCGAGGGAAATTTTGTCGGAGTTGGCGGATTTTACGATCAAACGGGAGTTTTGATAAAGCCAGTAGTTTCGAAATGATTGGCGGGGTTACATACCCATCCCTCTACCCACCTCTCATTGTTTCGTAGACGTCAATTCAAACTGTTCAAGGTGCTGACATTGTAATTTTCCTCTCAAACCTTAAAAATGTGACCGCCAATACTAATAAACATGCCATATAAGTTTAGCTTCGACCTGTCGCGCGTGCCTCGATCATTTTTCAGAGGGCTCGTTAGGGCTGCATATGAAAAAAATATGCACAAGAGAATCGGGAGGGGTGTACGGCAGTTGGCTAAGAAGCTCAAAATTCGCGAACTCACGGGTTTAAATATCTCCGATGCTTCCATGCTCGTCGAAGATCTTGTGGATATACAAATCAGAAATCTTTTATACAGAGAAAAGTTTCTGAAAACCAAAAAGAGAGCACTTTTTCTGCCTCATTGCTCGAGAAAATACATGGACAACAGGTGCCAAGCGCGTTTCGACCCAAAGATTCCCTCTTACTACTGCGCCCACTGCTCCTCCGACTGTTTGATCAACAAAGCAACCGCGCTGGGAAAAGAAAGAGGATACGGTGTTTACGTGTTGCCCGGCGGCACCTGCATACCCCAAATACTAAAGAAAAACCCGTACGAAGGAGTCGTCGGAGTTGCGTGCAGCCAAGAACTGAAGAAAGGGGGAGGGTTCCTTAAAAACAAGAATCTGCCCGGTCAGGCGGTCTTCCTCATCAAGAACGGTTGCGCTAACACGAAGTTTAACCTTAAAAGTCTTAAAGAAATTTTAATGAAAACCGGATTTAAAAGTACGGAATAAATTGCTGAAAATAACGATTAATTGATTCTTCGGGACTACTGAGGGTATCCTCGTTGCTTGTTCTCTTCAAGCCGTTCAGGTTCGTGCACCCCACTTCAGCTTTATTTGCAGCGCCGATAGAATATCTGTCGAGTGATTGATTGGAGGACATTCGCAGGGAAGCGCTTCGATGGGCTCTCACGAACGCTCTCGAGCACGATGGGCGAGCGAGCGCAAAGGCCGTACTAGGAAAGCTGGTGGCGGAGCTACCGGGGTGGCGTTCCAAGATTAAGGAACTCTCCGCGATGGTCGAGCAGGTCGTGGCTGAGGTCAACGAGCTTCCTCATGAGGAGAAACTCCTCCAACTTCGCAAGGTGGGTCCCGTGGAGCGACTTAAGCCCGAGGAGCGGCGCGGTTTGCCCGAGCTTCCCGATGTCGAAAAATATCCAATGGTTATCACACGCTTCGCCCCTAACCCTAATGGGCCGCTTCACCTAGGTCACATTCGAGCGGCTCTACTCAGTCACGAGTACGCCCGCCGATACAAGGGCAAGTTCATCCTGCGCTTCGAGGACACAAACCCAGAGAACGCGCTGCTTGAGATGTACGAGCTCATCCGCCGGGACCTCCGATGGCTGGACATGAGCTGGGACGAGGAGCACGCGCAGTCCGACCGCCTCGAACTCTACTACAATTATGCGGAGCAACTCCTGAGCGAAGGCAAGGCTTACGTGTGCACCTGCTCCATCGAGGACTTCCGGGAGCTGCGTGACCGTGGGGAGCCCTGTCCATGTCGCGAGCTTTCTAGCGGAGAACAACTTCAGCGATGGCGTCGGATGCTGGCCGGTGGAATCGCTAAGGGGGAAGCGGTCGTGCGTATCAAGACCAATCTAAATCACCCCAATCCTGCTGTGCGCGATTGGCCTGCGCTTCGGGTGACGGCTAAGCCCCACCCGCGCATGGAGGAGCGATACTCGGTCTGGCCCCTCTACAACTTCTCGGTCTCAATCGACGACCATGAAATGGGGGTAACGCACATCATTAGAGGGAAGGAGCACGAGGTCAATGAGCAGCGCCAGCGCACACTCTTCGAGCACCTCGGGTGGAAATACCCCACGGCGGTTCAGTATGGGCGCTTGAACATGGCCGGGATGGCGTTAAGCAAGACCCAGACCATGCAGGGCATTCGGGACGGTGAGCTCACAGGCTACGACGACGTGAGGTTGGGGACGATTGCAGCGCTCAGGCGCCGGGGCTTCGTGCCCGAGGCGATTAAACAGCTTATCTTAGATATCGGCCCCACGCTCGTCGATAGCTCACTCAGCTGGGAGACACTCTACGCATACAACCGAAAGTTCTCCGATGAGCGAGCGGACCGCTATTTTTTCGTCCAGAACCCCGTGAAGGTGCTCGTGCACAAGACGCCCGACCTAAAGCAAGTTCGGCTTCGTTTGCACCCGGGTCACCCTGAACATGGGGAGCGTATTCTGCCGCTCGCGCGTGAGGGCGATGCGCTCGTGTTTTATCTCGCCGGTGAAGATACCACAGTTCTGCAGGAGGGACAAATCTTCCGCTTGAAGGACTTAATGAATGTGACCCTTAGCTCGAAGGGAAAGGTGCTCGAGGCCGAGTTTCAGGGGCTTGAACTCGCGGATGTACCGAAAATCCAGTGGGTTTCAGCAGGGGCGGTGGAGGTTGAAGTGATAAAACCTGATAACTCCCGCGAATTTGGACTAGCAGAGCCGGCGGTGGCAGGTCTCAAGGTCGACACCATCTTACAGTTTGAGCGGTACGGGTTCGTTCGGGTTGATGCGGTCAGGCCGAAGCTCGTCGCGGCATATGCTCATCGTTAAATTAAAATACCAACTAGGCCCCTTATGATACAGGTCACAACCTATGAATGATGAAGGTGAAGCTGAGGGAGGTGTTTAAGGTGGCCAGACCAATTTACGTGAGATTTGAGGTGCCGAAGGAGCTGGCGGATAAAGCTTACGAGGCAATCGAGAGCGCGCGAGATACGGGAAAACTTCGGAAGGGTACGAACGAGACAACCAAGGCAGTCGAGCGGAAGCAGGCCGCGCTAGTAATTATAGCTGAGGACGTCGAGCCAGCTGAGATCGTCGCTCACTTGCCCCCGCTTTGCGATGAGAAGGGAGTCCCCTATATTTACGTCCCCAATAAGCGAGAACTCGGGGCAGCAGCAGGCATAGATATAGGGGCAGCAGCTATTACGATAGCCGAAGCCGGACAAGCGACGGCAGTTGTAAAGGAAATAGTCGAGCGAATCCGCGAGCTGAAGAAGTGAGCCAATGCCAGCTGAGGGGGAGTTCGGCTTCCCGGCCGAGGTAATCGAGATTCGAACGCGCACAGGCGTAACTGGAGAGATTTTGCAGGTCAAGTGCCGTGTGCTCGATGGGCGAGACAAGGGGCGCATCATAACCCGTAACGTCAAGGGGCCGGTACGCGTGGGCGATATCCTCATGCTCCGCGAGACCGAGCGAGAGGCGAAGGAGATCAGGGTGCCTTAAATGCCGGTCGCGCGAAAGTGCTCCTTCTGCGGTGGGCGGGTTGAGCCTGGCACTGGCTTGATGTCCGTTCGGCGAGATGGGTCGATTTTGTTCCTGTGCTCGAGCAAGTGCGAGCGAAACCTCGGGCTGGGGCGGAAGCCGCACCGCGTGAAGTGGACCGAGCGCTCCCGAAAGGTGAGGGGAAAGGCTTGAGGGAGCGAACATTCGTCATGGTGAAGCCAGATGGAGTGGCAAATGGCCTGACCGATGAAATAGCCGCGCGGGTCGAGAAGGCTGGTCTAAAAATAGTTTCGATGCGTCGGATGAGGCTCGACAGGAGGCTTGCAGAAGAGCTTTACTCGGTGCATCGGGGGAAGGATTTCTTCGAGCGCTTGGTCGAGCACGTGCTTTCGGGCGAGGTGGTCGTGATGCTGGTCGAGGGAGAAAACGCGATAGCGCGAATGCGTGAGCTTTCGGGTGTCACCGACCCGACCAAGGCCGCGAAAGGAACGATTCGAAGTGACTTCGGGTCGAGCATCACGGAGAATGTCATTCACGCTGCAGATTCCGCAGAAAGCGCTGAACGGGAGATGCGAATTTTCTTTGAGAAGCCTGAGATTCTCTCTTATGAGCATTCAAGCAAGGTTAAAATTTAACTTTTTATAGTTCCTAGTTGGGGGCATGAAATATACCCATCCGAGCACGTTGGCACACCCTTCCAGCCAATCCGAGCACTCTCCAAGCGTATAACATGTAAAAATCGGATTAGAGCGGTTTCTTTCTGGGATTGGGGTTTTAATGTCGGTGGAGGATTTTGCTTGTTTTTTGAGCCGCTCTTTTTACATCTTTCATGCTTTTCGCCCCGGCGCAGACACCCTTGCCCGATACGAATAGCAACAACACCGCCTTGGGATCGTAGAGTCTGAACACGAGGCCTGGAAAAACCTCCGGTTCATATTCGGTGTTCTCGAAACTACGAGCTATATGCTCGAGATCGAATTTCCTGCCGAAGTCAACGGATGCCACGATATTCTGAACCTTGATTTTTGGCTCCGTTTTCACCTTTATGTGTGCCTCCCTGAGCTTTCTGGTCAGCTTTCTTATTGCTTGGTTAGCATCTTTCATGCTCCTAGCGCCGACGCAGTTCATCTTTCCCGATGCGAAGATCAAAAAAGATGCTCGAGGGTTTTCGGCTTTATAGACAACGCCAGGAAAACTCTCCGGGTCATAGACTGCGCCATCTAGCGACCTGGCCAACTTCTCGAGGTTAAACTCTGTGTCCTCGTACGTGACCGAGAGCACGATATTTTGGATTTTAGTTTTTACCTCCATCATTTCCTACCCCATAAATTAGTTGGTATGTTGTACTTGCCCATTTCGGTTACACTATCTCCTTCGCGGTCAACGCGACCAACTGGCTCATCTCACTTTTGACCGCCATAAGCAACCAAGGACGTTGGAATGGAAAAGTTTCATGCATTATTCATTATTTATGGTAGTACACCCTATAAGAGAAGGATATTCATGGAAGGAGAAATAGAAAGCGGCTCCCCAGTAGGGACAACGAAAGTAAAGGATTTGACGCCTAGGTCGAATAAGGCAAACGTGCTGGTAAAGGTCATGGGCGTCGGGGAGCCAAAAGAGATCCCCAACAGATTTGGTGGAGAAGCAAAGAGGGTGGCGGAGGCCAGAGTGGGCGACGAAACCGGGACAATTATCCTCTCCCTGTGGCAGGAACAGATCGGGTCGGTCAAGGAGGGCGATGTCCTGTCTATAGAAAATGGATACGTTTCGCTCGTGCGGGGACACATGCACTTCAATGTCGGGAAATACGGCAAGATGACAAAATCCGACAAGGAGATACCCAATGTCAACACGGAGATCGATGTCAGCGCTGCGGAGCAGGAGCGCGGAGGGTCCAGGCCGAGGTACGGCGGCGGATTCAGAGGCGAACACAGAGACAGTAGCAGAAGAAGATATTAAACTAAGCCATGGGACAATTGATTTTAAAAAAAGAATGATTTAGGAAAAGTTAACTTTGATATTGAATATCCACTAAATGAATCTGGAATTAAACGTAAATCAAATCTCCATTAACTAAAGTCTTTCTAGATTTTGAACTCATCTGAAAGGACTAGACTGCTACATTTATTAATTTATACTTGACTAAATTTACTTCTAGCTATTCTACCGCGCCTTTTTGTACAAAAATGCTCAGATTGCACTATTTTTGGGGTTGGAAAATTGGCAGTTTAATTGGGTCATGAACTTAATTAAAGAAAGAGCTTTTAACAATTGAGAGGAAAAATAAGGGGGGCTGATAATACGAGAAAGCAAAGGAAAATTTTACGGGAAAGTAAAAAGGCGGTAGGTAGAAGACTAAAGATCATCGCTGGGGTCATAGTTGTATCGGTAGCCGTAATTTCGATATTCTGGGCTTTAGTTATGCCCGCACTTCCCCAAAAAAATAAGATAGCCGTAATCGAACTACGAGGTGAACTCACAACTGGCGAAGAATCCATATTTTATACCACTACTGGGGAACTTCAGAGATCACTTGAGAATGCCAGGAGAGATACTAGTATTAAGGCTGTTGTTTTAGTCGTGGATTCGCCTGGGGGGTATGCAACAGCTAGTTACGAGATGTATTCGATGGTCAAGCGTTTTGAAAAGCCAGTTGTAGCGTTTGTTAGAGGGGCAGCGGCATCTGGTTCATACTTGGTCTCTTTGGGAGCCGATATGATAGTTGCGCATCCATTTTCCGAAGTTGGAAGCATCGGAGTGTACATAGAGCTTGGCGAGCCAGTTCCTGTGGAGCCGGAAAATGTTGAGGAGATTACTGCTATTTCTTCCGGGAAATTCAAAACCCTCTGGGAGGATGGAGTTCTAGACGAAAACGAGCGGGGATTTTTGAGGCTTAAAGTCGAGGAGGCCAAAAATTCATTCTTCAACATAGTGATAGAAGAAACTGAGCTTATGAGGGAGAAAATCGAGAACGTGGAGGAGAACATCGAGAATCCTTGGTATGTCCTGGTTGAGGGAGGGTGGTTCAACGGCAATAAAGCCTTCGAGCTTGGGCTTGTGGACAAACTTGGAGATGTGGAAGACACAATCAAGCAAGCTTGCGAATTGGCTGGAATCGAATATGCGGAAGCAGAAGTAGTCAAGATTGAACCTCCCCCACCAGAAGCCTTTGAGGATATGTTTTACGAAACACCACTCTACCAACAAGAAGACAATGAAGCTTTGCCTATTTACTTAGGATAAAGGTAATTTTAATTTTTGATGTTTGTAGCTCCCATTTGTTTCAAGAATAGCCGATAAGAAACTTGCCCTCAGTGTTTCCCATAGATCAAGTTGAATAGCTTCACGATAGGAGTTAATAGAATTCTCACGAAACGCCGCAGCATTTCAGATTTTTCAATCGTGCGGGCTATTGGAGGAGATAACTTGTAGTATGCGCGAACAAACATTTCCCCCGTGCGATTTTGTAATAGAAATACGTCCCTGAATCTCCTGAGTATGTTTACCTCATGTGCCATAGGAGTTCCAAAAGTCGCCGTTGCGATAAAACATCCTCCTCCTCTTCGTTCGAGCGACTCCTTCCATTCCATCCCACAATCGGGGCAGCGAAATTCAATGTGTGGGACTGATCTAGTTCGTTTTTTGAAAAGGGTTCTCTCTTCTTTATCTACGTCTACTTTCCCCAAGAGTTCCATTGGTTTGTAGCAGTCTGGACAAACAACAACCGGAAGACCGATCGGAACCTTGGGTTTCTTTTTTGGAATTTCTCGTTCTTTCTGCATAATAAGCACATGTAGTAAGTTTCGACATTCTTTAAATACTTTCTGAGTTCATTTGGTAAATATCCTCCTATTGTAGCCTTAGCCCCGAGAATTAATTTTTTTCAAAATGGGTGCATCAAAGCGCTCCAGTTTAAATCAAAAGCAAGTGCATGTTAAAAACGAGGCGATGAAGATGGTCGGGAGAAAAGTCCGCCAGCCCATAATTTCGGTGCTTGGGCACGTCGATCACGGCAAGACCTTATTGTTAGACAGCATCAGGGGCACGGCAGTCGCGTCCAGAGAGTCAGGTGGAATTTCTCAGCACATAGGGGCGACCGAAGTCCCAGCGGAAACCATCAAACAAATTTGTGGTGCTCTTCTCAAGGAGTTCAAAATAAAGATGACTCTCCCCGGGTTGCTTTTTATTGACACCCCCGGGCACGAGGCATTTACTAACCTGCGCCGCCGCGGAGGGGCGCTCGCCGACCTCGCTGCTTTGGTCGTCGACATCAACGAAGGCTTCATGCCCCAGACGCTTGAATCGCTGACGATTTTGAAATCGTACAAAACTCCCTTCATGCTTGTCGCGAACAAAATCGATCTTTTGCCGTGGTGGCAGCCCTCTCCCAAAGCATGCTTTCGTGACTCGTTCGCCCGCCAGCGCGTCGAGGTGCAGGGCGCGCTCGACGACAAGATTTACGAGCTGGTCGGCAAACTCCACGAGCTGGGCTTTGAAGCCGAACGCTTCGACCGAGTGAGTGATTTTCGAAAGCAAGTTAGCATCGTCCCGGCAAGCGCCAAGACGGGTGAAGGGGTACCCGAGGTGCTTACTATGTTGGCTGGATTGGCGCAGCGATTTCTCGAAAAGGAGTTGGTGATTGAGGTGACGGGTCCGGCGCGGGGGACTGTGCTTGAGGTGAAAGAGGAGGTCGGGCTGGGGAAGGCCATCGACGTTATTTTGTATGATGGTACGTTCGCAAAGGGAAATACCTTTGCCGTCGGAGGGCTCGACAAGGTGATTATCTCGAAGGTCCGCGCTCTACTCCAGCCGAAGCCGCTCGACGAGATTCGTGATCCCGAAGACAAGTTCAAACCGGTCGAGCGAGTGTCCGCGGCGGCCGGAGTTAAAGTCGCAGCACCCAATCTCGAGGGAGTCGTAGCCGGAGCCCCGCTCTGGGCGATCAAGGATACATCAGAGGCGGAAAAACTTTGGCAGGAGCTTCAGCAAGAGATGGAGCGCATTCGAATAAGCACGGATGTCAATGGGGTCGTGCTCAAGGCAGATGCTTTGGGCTCGCTTGAAGCGCTTGAAGGTCAACTCAAAGCGAAGGACATACCCATCCGCCGTGCAGATATTGGCGACGTTTCGAGACGTGATGTGGTCGAGGCAGCGAGCGTGGTGAAGAGTGATCCACTTCTTGGAGTGGTGCTGGCATTCAACGTGAAAATCTTACCCGATGCGCAGACCGAGGCAGAGCGCGAGGGAGTGCCCGTGCTGCATGATGAGATCATCTACAAGCTCTTGGATAGCTACGAAGATTGGGCGAAACAAAAGCGCGAGGAGATTCGGGCGAAGCGTCTCGAGGTTTATGTCAGGCCAGGGAAGTTCGCGCTGAAACCTGGTTATATTTTCAGGCGTAGCCACCCCACAATTGTTGGGGTAGACGTGCTAGGGGGAGTGCTCAGGCCAAAGTATCCGCTCATGCGCAGGGACGGGCGCTCGGTCGGCACCATTCGCGAGTTACAAAAGGAGAAGCGATCGGTGCAGGAGGCGAAGCTGGGGGACGAGCTCGCGATATCGATCGAGGGCGGGGTGGTCGGGCGCAACGTTCAGGAGGACGATATTTTGTACACGGATGTTCCAAGAGAGCACGTGATCGCCCTGAAGCGGGATCTACGGGGCCTGCTTTCGGGCGATGAGCTAGCGGTATTGGATGAGATAATTGCGATTAAACAGCGTGAAGATCCGACGTATGGGGTGATGTAGTCGGAAAAAAGTTAATTACCTGTTTTTCCTGATCTAGCGAGAACTCCAGAAAGTCTTATGAACTGGTGAAGGGATAATTTAGCTGTTTCATGATTACGGAGTGATGTGATGGTTTTCAAGGTCGTGGTCGCTGACCCCGAGACGGGTAAGGGTTATCCCCTCGAGGCTCGTGAGCCGGATGCTCGAAAGCTGGTTGGGCTTCGGATAGGGGACAAGTTCGACGGAGCGGTCGTGGGGCTCCCGAGCTACGAACTCCAGCTCACGGGCGGCACCGACGAAGATGGCTTCCCCATGCGCCCAGATATCTACGGTCCAGGGCGAACGAGCGTCTTGCTGGCTGGTGGCCCTGGATTTTCTCCGCGAAGGAGGGGGGAGCGCCGCCGAAAGCGAGTTCGGGGTTCGAGAATCTCCGATGCAATCGTGCAGGTCAACGCGAAAATCGTGAAACGCGGGGAAAAGCCCATCGAGGAGTTCTTGCTCCCAAAGGAAGCTGAGGCGAAGGCAACCTAATCGACAGGTAAGGAGTCACGCTTTCACATGTTTCAGTAAAAACGTCGCGCGCGTTCTAGTCGAAGCCTGCGCGTTTTATATCTGGTGAGCAGAAAATTTGAGCAAGGTATCCAAATGACTCAAGCCGTCGTTAACATAGGCCTCGTTGGACATATCGATCACGGGAAGACCACTCTTACGGAAGCGCTTTCAGGTATTTGGACCGATGTGCACAGCGAGGAGATCCGTCGGGGCATCTCGATTCGTTTAGGATATGCAGATACTTCGTTCATGAGGTGTCCCGAGTGCAAGCGGTACAGCACCGAGGAGAAGTGCCCTTTCTGCGGGGCCCAGACGGAATTCCTTCGCCGCGTCTCGTTCGTTGATGCTCCAGGGCACGAGATGCTCATGGCCACGATGATCTCGGGTGCAGCGATCATGGACGGAGCAATGCTCGTGATAGCGGCGAACGAGCCCTGCCCCCAGCCCCAAACGAAAGAACACTTGATGGCCCTCAGTCTCATTGGGGTGCGCAATGTCGTGGTGGTGCAAAATAAAATCGAGCTCGTCTCGCGAGAGAAAGTGATGCAGAATTACCAGCAGATTAAGGAGTTCCTCTCGGGCACCTTCGCCGCCGATGCTCCCGTGATCCCGATATCCGCCATTCACCGCGCGAATATCGATAAGCTGATTCAAGCAATCGAGGAGCACATCCCAACCCCAAAGCGAGATCTCTCGAAGCCCGCGCGGATGCACGTCGCCCGCTCCTTCGACGTTAATCATCCGGGCGCCAAGCCAGAAAAATTGGTCGGCGGGGTCTTGGGCGGCTCGCTCCTCCAAGGAAAGCTTCGTGAGGGCGAGGGGATAGAGATCCGCCCCGGCATACGAGTGAGCCGGGAGGGAAGGACTACGTGGCAACACTTGGACTCAAAGATAGTGAGCCTGCACGCGGGGAAAAGCCGGATTGAGGAAGCTGTGCCGGGTGGTCTCATCGGCGTGGGCACCGAGCTTGATCCCTCGCTGACCAAAGGTGATTCACTCGTGGGCTCGATGGCAGGGGCGTCTGGAAGCTTGCCCGAGGTGCTGGAGACGGTCGATTTCGAGGTCTACCTGATGAAGCGCGTCGTCGGACTTCCCAAGGAGCTTGAGATAAAACCCTTGGTCACGAGTGAGTCCTTGATGTTGAACGTGGGGACGGCGATGACCGTAGGCACGGTTTCAAGTGCCAGAGGGGACCGAGCTACCATCAAACTCAAGCTACCAGTCTGCGCCGATCAAGGGGCCCGGGTCGCACTGAGTCGACGCGTCGTTGGAAGGTGGCGTCTGATCGGCTACGGCATCATAAGTTGACGGGGGAGTTGGTTGCAGGTCATCGCAGACACGAGCTTCCTTATGATTCCCGGTATGTTTAGCGTGGATATCGTGGGGGAGCTCGACAGGTTGCTTGAACAACCCCATGAACTCGTTATCACAAGTCCAGTCCTTCAAGAGCTTAGGCGAATCTCCGAGCGGGGCAAGCCAAAGGAGCAGACGGCAGCCAAAATTGGATTGATTCTAGCTAAACGTGGGAAGGTCACAAAGGTCAAAGGCGCAGCGGATAAAGTAATTTTGAAATTGGCGATCAAGGGAGGCTATGTGGTGGGAACAACAGACGCAGCTTTGCGGAAGGAGCTCCGGCGTTGTGGGGTTCCAGTAATATATTTACGACAGAAGTCTCATCTTGCAATAGACGGTTGGATTCAGGAAGGTTAAAGTTCCTCGAGAGGTCGTAAGCATGGTTGGATTTGAACCAGTGATGTTGGCGCCGATAGCGGGTGCCTTGGCCCTCGCGTTCGCGGGCTACTTAACTTTCAGGATCATGCGGCAGCCCGTCGGAACCGAGCGAATGCGGGAACTCTCCAGCACCATCTACCGGGGAGCGATGACTTTTCTGAACAAGGAGTATCAGGTGATGGTCGTCTACGCGGTTATCGTGGCGGTGATCTTGATGCTGGTCGTGAACCACCAGACTGCAGCAGCGTTCGTGACCGGGGCATTTTTCTCAGCGCTGGCCGGTAACGTCGGGATGCGCGTGGCGACTAAGTCGAACGCCCGGACGGCAGCGGCAGCGAAGCAGAGTATTAGTAAAGGACTCATAGTTGGGTTCTCTAGCGGTGCGGTGATGGGGATGTGTGTAGTGGGTCTGGGGATCTTGGGCGTGAGCATTTTTTACTACCTATTCGGAGATCCCAGGATAATCGTTGGCTTCGGCTTCGGGGCGAGTTCGATAGCGCTGTTCGCACGCGTTGGCGGGGGCGTCTACACGAAATCGGCGGACATGGGAGCAGATTTAGTCGGAAAGGTTGAGGCCCGAATCCCCGAGGATGACCCACGAAATCCGGCGGTGATCGCGGACAACGTGGGCGACAACGTTGGAGATGTCGCTGGGATGGGGGCGGACCTGTTTGAATCATACGTGGGCTCAATCATCGCGGCCATGGTGATAGGTTTCACAGGAGTCACCGTGGGTGGCGTCATGCTCAACCAGACGGATGCCGTGGTGCTCCCCATGCTGCTCGCCGCAGTCGGGATTTTCTGCTCAATCGTGGCGACATTTTTCGTGCGGACGAAGAGGGGTGCTGGATTAAAAACACTCCACGCCGCGCTCAACAAGGGGGTGTTTGGAAGCGCCATCTTGATAGCCGTGGCATCGTTCTTTCTGATATGGTATTTCGTTGGTGCAGTGGAGATATTTTGGGCGATGCTTTCCGGGTTGGTGGCTGGAATCATGATTGGGCTTTCGGCGGAGTACTACACTGAGAATCGATTTTCACCAGTGCAGTCAATTGCGATATCATCCCAGACTGGCCCCGCGACGAATGTCATCAGTGGCCTTTCAGTTGGAATGCTCAGCACCATGATTCCGATTATCGCAGTTGTTGGCGCAATTTCATTTGCTTACTACATCACCTTACCAAATGGGTTATACGGAATTGCGATTGCCGCGGTGGGCATGCTTAGCACATTGGGCATGACTCTTGCCACGGATACATACGGCCCAGTTGCAGACAATGCGGCGGGAATTGCTGAGATGGCTGGGATGGGACAAACGGTACGCAAGCGCGCCGAGCGATTGGATGCTGTTGGAAACACGACTGCTGCAATCGGCAAGGGCTTCGCAATCGGTTCGGCAGCGCTGACGGCACTTGCGCTTTTTTCAGCTTATACCAAGGGAATGGCTGACGCGGGAATAACTATGAATCTCAGCATAACTAATCCATCAGTCATTGTCGGGCTGTTCATAGGAGGAATGTTACCGTTCTTGTTCTGCGCGCTCACCATGCGGGCAGTAGGTAGGGGGGCCTCCCTAATTGTGAGCGAGGTGCGGAGACAGTTTCGAACTATCCCTGGGCTAATGAAAGGAAAGGCAAAGCCGGACTACAACCGGTGTATCGAAATCAGCACCTCTGCTGCTCTTCGAAACATGGCGCTCCCGGCCGCGCTGGCCATCCTTACCCCAATCGCGGTGGGCCTTTTTAGTCCTGAGGCGCTGGGAGGTCTGCTTGCGGGGTCGATAGTCACGGGTCTGCTGCTCGCGATTACCCTCGCGAACTCCGGCGGGGCTTGGGACAACGCGAAGAAGTACATCGAGGATGGGCATCTGGGCGGAAAAGGAAGTGAAACCCACGCGGCTTCGGTGATAGGCGATACAGTTGGAGACCCGTTCAAAGACACCTCGGGCCCCTCGCTTAACATTCTGATTAAGCTCATGGCCATGGTAGCCCTGCTATTCGTCCCGCTGCTGTTGAAGATTTGGGGTGCATGATGTGTTCAATTTTTGGAAAAACGTCAAACTTGAAGGCTCCGCAGGTGCCGGGTTCCTCGCGAAAAAGGGCAAAAAGTTAAAGGGAAAGGAAACTAAGGTGCTCGAGTGGCGAGGGCGAGCCCAGCGACGCGAGGGATTGTCCACGCCATGAAGCTTTACATGAAAAAATTTGAGGTGGAGTAAATGTACAAGATATTGACTGTGCGTGATACCGTGCGGGTGCCCCCCAGCAGGCTTGGCGAGCCCCTCGAAGAAGTGATTGTTGACGTCCTGCGCAAAAGCTACGAGGGGCTAACCGACAAAGACGTTGGCACAATCCTCGCAATCACCGAGCTCAAGAAGGTCGAAACGGGCCGCATAATCATGGGCGACGGGGCCAGCTACCACGATGTCACCTTTGAAGCGCTCATTTACAAGCCGGAGGTCAACGAGGTGGTGTTGGGTGAGGTGGTTGAGATTGTCGAGTTTGGTGGGTTCGTGCGTCTGGGGCCTATCGATGGTTTGGTGCACGTCTCACAGGTGATGGACGACTTCGTGGGTTATGACAAGAAGAAGGGGGCACTCTACGGCAAGGAGTCAAAACGGGCGCTGAAGGAGGGGGACAAGGTTCGCGCGCGCGTGGTCACGGTGAGCACGCGACGGGCCCCCCGTGGTGGAAAGATAGGGCTGACGATGCGCCAGTTTGGACTCGGCAAGCTCGAATGGATCGATGAGGATGCCCGCAAGGAGGCAAAGGCTTGACCGAAAAGGCTTGCCGCAATTGTAACTTCATCACCGGGGGGAATACCTGCCCGGTTTGCAAGGGGGCATCGCTCTCGGAAGACTGGTCGGGATACATCGTCGTGCTCGATCCAGAGAACTCCGAGATCGCCAAGCGATTGAGAATCACCCAGCCTGGGAAGTATGCGCTGAGGGTTCGGTAAGGTGTTAGAGCTACCCGATGAAGTACGGCCACTTTTGAAGCGTCCACTTGGTCAACTTTTCTCTAGCGTTACAACCGCGATTGAACGCCTGCGGCAGCTTCGCCCGACTAGGCTGATCGCAGTCGGTGATATCGTTACCGCGGATTTGATCGAAGCTGGCCTGATGCTGGATGTGGCCGTGGTCGATTTCCTCGTGATGCGGTCTCCGGTTGATAAAAAAATAAGGCGAACGATCGATTCGTTCGATGTAAAAATAGTTCGTGTAAAAAACCCCGCGGGGACGATAACTCAAGAATTGCGCACAGCCCTCGATGAGGCAAAGCCCCCCCTAAAGATTATCGTCGATGGGGAGGAAGACCTCGCCACCCTACCAGCCGTGCTCTCCGCCCCACCAGGGTCGGTTGTCGTTTATGGGCAGCCAGACGAGGGGATTGTAATCGTCGAAGTCACCGAGCCCAAGCGTCGCGAATTCAAAATGCTGCTAGAGCAATTCAAAACTGGTGGGTAATTTTTAAACAATTATTACATAATCTCAAAAAGTGGAGACCGATTAACGGGGGCTAAGGTTTAATTGGGCTTCGCTAGAGATGAAAGGGGTCAATATGAAGGTCGAGATAATCGAGAAGACGGAGAACCAGCTCTTCAAGCGCACCGAAGTAAAATTTAAAGCTGATCACGCGGGGGAGCCAACCCCAAAGCGTTTGGACGTGCGTGCCCAGCTCGCGAGCCAGTTGGGCGTCGCGGCGGAACTCATCGTTATCGAGAAGCTGGCGAGCACCCACGGTCGCCAGATGGCCTCTGGGATCGCTCGCGCCTACAGCTCCCGCGAACAACTCGAAGGGCTCGAGCCAAAATTTTTGCTTCAGCGGGGCATGCCAAAGGAAGCTAAGCCTGAGAAACCCCCCGAGAAAGTCGAGAAACCCAAAAAGGAAATGACGGCAAAACCCGAGAAGCCGAAGGAAGAGAAAGTGGAAAAGCCGAAAGAGAAGCCGGAAGAAGAAAAAGTCGAGGCTAAGGAAAAACCATCGAAGGAGGCAGACAAAGGTGGCAAAGAAGGTTAAGGCCGCAAAGGCAAAATTCTACAAGCTCGAGGGTGAAAAGCTGGAGCGTCTGCGCCTGACTTGCCCGCGCTGTGGTCCGGGGGTCTTCATGGCTGACCACGGAAACCGCTTAGCGTGCGGGAAGTGCGGGTATACAGATTTTAAGAAGTGAGTTCGACCGTTGCGCCGATAACCTCAGTTGCAAGTTTTTCTGTCTCGCCCAAATTTTTATCGATATCCTTCTCGGCCTTCTGCGATTCACGATGGAGTTCCTCGATTGTCGCTCGTGCGCGTTTTAGGTCCGTCCGATATTTTTCGATTGATTCTTCGAGTTCCGCCTTTTGTTTTAAAAGCGATGTTTGTTCACGAGCGCGTTTTTGGGCTTCTATATTGGCTTGGAGGTGGGTAAGTCGCTCTTTGAGTTTCAGGAGCTTTTTTTCCTCCAGAAGTTCCCGAGCTAGTTTAATTCGCTTACTCCGTTCACGGTCGCTCATACTTATTTTTCCCTCCTCAAGAAGTTCGATCATTTTTTGCAACAGTGCATTGGTAGATGCGATTTTTTCGTCCGATGAAAGTACATCGAGTGGATTTTCGATGCAAAGTTCAAGGACTTTTATCATCTCTCGGTCCATTTGGTACTCGCCAGCTGTCACAAGCTTTTCCATTTTCCTGAGGGGTCTGCTAAGCCCCGAAATCGCGCTCGATACGGCGCCCTTCACGTGGGCTATCTCTCGTTCAATTCGTTCGAGCTCGCGCCTAGATGCGTCCAAGCCCTTGAATTCCTCACTGTTGATGAGCCGCGCCAGTTGATTGTTCTCGTTCTCAATCAACTTCTCAAGAACCACAACCTGACTTTCCAATGATTTTGCATTAGTCCGCATATCCTCAATTCGGTTCAGGATCTCCTTTCGCGATGAGATTTTCGAGGAGATTGAGTCTAGCGAGCGCATTTCTCGGAGGGTTCCTTCGATTATAACATTGACCTCCCTGACCAACCCGTGCAACCGTCGCAGGCGTAACTCAATCGCGTTAAAGTGAGACCCGAATAATGCTTGGACATAGCGGCTGTGGGTGGCGAGTGCGTCAGTTGTAAGGTTCACCATTTTCGTCAACTTGCCACTTAGTGTCGCGAGGTTGTTGGTCGAGAATTCCCCCCGCCGCTCGATATCAGTGACCGCGCGGGTTAGCTTGTCAGTGAGGAGCCTTCGGGCCTCGAGCGCCGTCTTGCGCAACCCAGGATAAACTTCTTCGGTGGGTTCGGCCTCGGAAAAGGTTTTCAATTCCTTTAAAAGTGCTTCCCGCTCTTCGGATAGTCTGTCGAGCATGACATTTAATTTGGATTGGGCCTCCGAGAGCTTTTCCTGCTTGAGTTTGTCTACTCGCTCGCCTAAGGAATCGATGGAGAGCTTCTCTGGATGGATTGGTTCAGGAGCTTTTTTCTTGCCGAAAATTCGCTTGAGAAACATTGGCTCGCCATTGATTGTTTGATGTTTCTGCTTAAAATGCCAACGGGGGTGATGAAAGCCAAATTCCTTTTCCGTGTTAAGTTTCTTTGTTTAATTTTGTAAAATTTTTAACCTATCGTGTTTTATGGATTCTGTCCGGGTGAGAAGAAATGTCGGCGAAAAGAAACACTATGGTAACCACGCCTGCTCCGATCCTCATTAAGCTTTTCATTGCGTCTTTCTTTGGTCTTCTCACCGGTTTGGCCGCTGGTTTACTCGGGGTCGGCGGTGGGGAATTCAGGCTTCCGGTGTTGATTTGCTTTCTCGGTTTTCCAGTAGCAATCGCCGCAGCGGCAAATCTGCTGGTAGGAATCCTGACTGTCACGGTTGGGCTCGCGAAGCGTTTGATGATGGGGGTGTTTGAGTCGGGGACCATAGGCTTGATCGTTTCCATGAGCATCGGATCGGTTTTTGGGGCCTATGCAGGAGCAGCGCTCACGGGCAAGGTAAATGAAAAATACTTAAAATACGCGGTTGGTATCCTCCTCCTTGTGCTCGGGGTGAAAATGATTCATGGTGCATTCGTGCTTGAGCCCGCGGGCGGTCCAGTCGTTGGTTATCCTCTAGATATGTTGATTTTTGGTGCGGTACTTGGCCTGTTGATCGGGGTTGCATGCGGGTCACTAGGTGTCGCTGGAGGCGAGCTCCGGATTCCACCGCTGATTTATCTTTTCGGTTTGGGCATCAAGAGCGCGGGGACCGTGAGCCTAGCGGTTTCCATATCCGCGGTCGGCACCGGGGCGTTTAAGCACAAGCGAATGGGGCACGTGAGTCGATACGTTGTTTATACCTGCATTGCGATGGGGGTGCCATCCATCATCGGCGCTTATGTGGGCGCGGCCATGATTGTTGGCGCGAGCGAGGTGTTTTTGAAAGCTTTGTTAGGTGTCATCCTTCTCTTGGCTACGGTTAGAGTTGTTAAGCCATAATAAATCGGTGAAAAATTCAATAATAAGTAAACCTTTAAAAGCACGGTTGCTGATATTTCCTTCAATAAAAAAGGAGTTGAAAAGAGTGTACAGACCTAGAGAGCGAGGAGGACCACCTGCTCCGGTGAACGTTGGCGACATTCAAGACGTGAAGATTGAGTCGAAGGGCAAAAGCGGAGATGGAATCGCCCGCATTCAAGGCTTCGTGGTCTTCGTACCCGGCACGAATCCCGGTGATGAGGTAAAGGTTCGCATAACTGCAGTGCGACAAAGATTTGCGACAGCTGAAGTCGTTACAGAGTGAATTCATTACTCTGGACTTTGGCATTTTTTGCTTGGTTTAGCGGTAGCTAGGTCAAAAACTGAAAACTTTTTGGTCGAGCGGGCTAGTAAAGTTGGGTTCAAGTATGCTTTGTCTTGGCATCGAAGGTACGGCGCATACTTTCGGCGTAGGCATCGTTAACTCTAAGGGGAAAATCTTAGCCAACACTTCAAGAGTTTACACACCCCCGAAGGGCGGCATTCACCCCAGAGAAGCTGCACAATTTCACACAGCAAACGCTCGTGCGGTATTGAGTGACGCGTTGAAAACAGCAGGGGTGGACATCGAAAATATCGATTTGATTGCTTTTTCTTTGGGGCCGGGCCTGGGTCCCTGTCTCCGCACGGCTGCTACGGCTGCGAGGGCTTTGGCAGCGTTCCATGATATCCCGATTTTAGGGATAAATCATTGTATTGCCCATGTTGAGATTGGTCGCTTAGTAGCGCGCGCTAAAGATCCCGTCACTCTTTACGTCAGCGGGGGCAACACTCAAGTAATCGCCTTCGACGCGGGGCGCTATCGTGTTTTTGGAGAAACACTCGATATCCCCGTTGGCAATTGCCTCGATGTCTTTGCGCGGGAGGTTGGGTTGCCCCACCCCGGCGGGCCTAACGTAGAGCGGCTTGCACGCGAGGGCAAGCGCTACGTTTTGCTGCCTTACGTGGTTAAGGGGATGGACCTATCTTTCTCAGGGTTGATGACCGAAACAGTCCGCAAGCACCGTGCTGGAGCCGATGTTCGAGATCTCTGCTACAGCCTGCAGGAAACGGCATTCGCTGCTCTCGTGGAGGTGACTGAGCGAGCGGTTGCGCACACCGAAAAACGCGAGGTCATGCTAACTGGCGGGGTCGCGGCAAATAAAAGGTTAAGAGAGATGCTTAAACTCATGGCGAAGGAGCATCACGCAAAATTTTTCGTTCCACCAATGGAGCTATGTGCCGATAACGGGGCTATGATAGGTTGGACAGGTATCTTAGCGTATACACACGGTGTGAGACAAAATCTCGAAGACACAGTAGTGAATCAGAGGTGGAGAGTCGACGAAGTTAGCATTCCTTGGCGGTAGTCAACGTGTTTGCAATCTAAGTACAGGCATCTCTTTTGCCTACATATTACCTTGGATAGATTCGTTTTTAAAAATTTGTGAGTTATTTTGTCTGCAAAAATTTCTTGACTAAGTCAACCGCGACTTTTCGTTTGGCAGGGTAAGCCGCAACTTTCAGTCTGAGGTGGATAACATCGCCACCCTCGGTCAGCGCGAGCCCCCCTGCATAGGCCAGCTGTTTATCGAACCTTAGGTGTAGATGGCATGTCTTATCGATTCTGCCCGGTGCGACCATAGCAATTTTTTCGAACTCTCCTCTGCGTAGCTTGTTTAGGATTCTTTGCCAGAGCTCTCGAGTCTCCTTGCGCTCAATCCGCGCCTCGAGGCTCACGATGGGGTTGCCATGGTGGCCTTTAAGCCTCAATCGGCGGATTTCAATCTCTTCGGGCAACAAAATCCTAAGGGCATCTAAAACTCGTTCTTCGGCCTCGGTGGCATGCGCGAATGTGCTAACAACCGCGCTCCTGAGCGGAAATCCCATTCCCAATCACTTCAGCCACGCCGGCGGGCCCGAACGCTCGGCCTGACTTTCTCTGCACCCTTGCCCTTGCGGAGCAGCCCACGCGCCTTTCGCCCGGCTCTCGTCAAACCCCTGTAAACTCGCCCACGATGCGCTTTCTCGGCCACCCATCTGAGTTGAGAATCGCTCAGGATCGCAGGGTGGTTCGGGTCGAGCATGATAACCTCAAAATACTCGTGGGTGCCGTCGGGGCCGAGCGGGTAGGAGTTCAGAACCTCTAAATTAGGGTACTTCCGGGCCGCTCGCTCCTCTGCAATCAGCTGGATGCTCTTCTTGGGGACGAGCTTACGAATTCCCATGCGCTTTGGTCGGCGCCCATGTCGTGGCCGCACCTTGCGTCTACCGCCTTTCCGCACCCGAGCCCGAACGACGATGACGCCTTGCTTCGCCTTGTATCCCAGCGCGCGAGCTCGATTTAGCCTAGTTGGGTGCTCGACACGCACTATCGCTGGTCCGCGCCGCCACTCGCGCATTCGGCTGCGCATGAGTTTGCTCAATTCTGCCGATCCATTTCTCAAATACCTGTACATTATGATACCCCTACTGAACAAGTGTATCTTTTATCTTCTGGGCTATAATCATCGCTGCATCTCGCTGCGCCTCGCGCGTTGAAGCTCCGAGGTGTGGCGTGAGCAAGACGTTTGGCAGCTCGAGCAATGGGCTATCACTGGGCGGCTCCTGCCCGTAGACATCCAAGCAAGCCCCCGCAATTTTTTTGTCCTTCAACGCTTCAATCAGCGCCGCTTCATCGACGATTCCGCCACGCGAGGTGTTTATCAACACTGCGGTCGGTTTCATGAGTTCGAGTTCACGTTTTCCGACCATATGTTTGGCCTCAGGCATCAGTGGTACGTGTAGGGTAACGAAATCCGATTCTTGAAACAACGTGTTTAAATCGACGTACTTCGCTCCCGTCCGCTCGGCGAACTCCTGGTTTTTGGCAACGTCATATAGGAGCAACTCCATCAGAAATGCCTTTGCCCTGTAGCCCACCGCCCTGCCTATTTTCCCTGTGCCTACTATGCCAAGCGTTTTACCCCTTAATTCGGTACCCATGAGTTGAGACTTCTCCCATCGTCCCGCTTTAGTGCTTGAGTCCGCACGCGGGAGATGCCTTGCAAATGACAACATGTGTCCGAGCACGAGTTCCGCGACCGCGATGGTTGGAGCTTCTGGAGAGTTGAGTACCTTAATCCCTCGCTTTTCGGCGGCTTTGACATCTACGTTGTCAAGCCCTACCCCTGCTCGTGCGATTATCCCGAGCTGTTTACCTGCATCGATTACATCCTTCGTTACTTTCGTCGCGCTTCGCACCACCAGCACTTCGTACTCCTTAACTTTCTCGAGCAAATCGGCCGGCTTCAGGCTAGTGGCAACCTCAACCTCCGCGAACTCACGCAGCGCCTTAAGACCATCTTCGTGGATGGGATCCGTAACTAAGATTTTCGCCATACCACTTCCTCCCATATGCTCGAAGAAATTAAGCGAAACTGACTTATATCTGCGCGGGTTGTTTCATCCGCCGGTGAGTTGTCGGACAGTCTCCCTAAAACTAGTTCTGGACTTGAGGTTAGCCAAAAGAATTTTCATGCGGTACTTGCTTTGCACGGTCTTCAGGATTTGCGGAATCCAGAAAGTCGGCCGCTTGATGAACTTTGAGTAGAAGCGGTCAATCATCCTGCTGAGTTCCTCTTCTTTCAAATGGGACGGAAAAACATTGATAGCGGTAACTGCATCCTCCCAATACTTCTCTTCATCAAGGTGCCCCTCACGCACCGCCGTGTCCCATAGATCCATTCCTGGTGAGAGCATGAGGACATTCATCTGTGGGAAGTCCATACCTCTCAAGTTTAGGGCGAAATCTAAGGTTCGCTGTACATCTTCCCTAGTTTCGATTGGGGCGCCCACGATAAAGGAGCCTATGATGTTCTCGATGCCCGCATCCTTACAGTTACGCATGGCTTTTCGGCTGAGCTCCGGCGAGATATTTTTCCCGTAATAGTTCAAGACTTTCTGGTTGCCACTCTCCACTCCGAAATAAATCGTCTTGCAGCCAACGCGCGCGAACTTGCGCAGCACCTCGCGTGATGCTTGATCAACCCGCCCCTCCGCCCAAAGGGTGAGCTTAATTCCATTCTCCTTCAACAGGTCACAAATTTTTTCCATCCTATGTTGGTCCAAGAGCAAATTGTCATCAACGAATCCAACTTCCTCGTAACCCTCCATCTGCAACAGCCCCATCTCAGCTACCACGGCTTCTGGGGATCTGAACCTGGCTTTTCGCAAGGAGAAGGCCGAGCAAGCGCAATATCTGCAGTTGTAGGGACAGCCTCTTGATGTCAACACGGTGGTGAACTTTCCGCTACTACCCAGCATCCCAACCACCTCGGAGTGATACTCCTGCTCCAATAGCGTTCGGTCAGGGAGTGGGAGCTCGTCGAGATTTTGGATAAATTGTCTCGGTGGCGTTTTGACCACCCTACCATCGTGCCTGAAAGCTATTCCTTTTATTTTCTTTGTCCCTTCGTTTTTCTCCAAAGCGTTGACGAGTTCCAAAAAGATTTGCTCGCCCTCGCCTAGCACGACGTAGTCAACGAAGGGGTACTTTGTTAGTAGTCTCTTATAGGTAAAAGTGGCGTGATAGTTTCCTAAAATTATTTTTAAATCTGGGAGTTCAGCCTTGATGGCGCTCGCTATTTTTATGCCCTGCTTGAAGGTTGGAGTGAGAGTACTTACTCCAAGCACTCCCGGATTCTCCCGTTTCACCCGTTCGACGATTTTTTCGACCGGCAGCTGGATTCGTGCGTTATCGATGACTTTGACTTCGTGTTCGGATTTTTTTAGCACCGCCCCCAGATAGAGCAAGCCAAGCGGGGGCCATGCCGCTTCGTTCTCTATACGCTCGGCTCGTCCGGTGTTTGGATTGATGAGGACGACTTTCAACGGCTCACCTTCCCTTCGCCGCGACTATCCTAATCACATCCCTCTCCTTGAGCTCGTAATCCTCACCCAGTCTTCGCTTTGTCCGAGCGTCTATCGCGTGAATGAAAGACTTCCCGAGGTCGGTGTGGATTATGTAGGCAAACTCGCGGGCCTTAGTACCTTTCGGAACAAGGTATGCGTCAGGAAGCACGTTGCCTTTCTTGTCCGTGAGCTTGTGCTCATCGTCGACGGGGTAAACCACGATTAGATTTAGCAGTTCATAGATTGCCTTATCTACTACCTGTTGGACGCCCGTCGAACCCCACTTTTTCAACAGCGCACGGGTCATCTCGATCGCCTTTTTCTGCTGCTCGTTCAGCTCCTCAGGCTTGAGAATCTCGAAATCTTCGTCGCCCGGCTCGTAGCGCATAAACCCCTTCTCGCTCCCGCGCCGCAGAATGAGCTCGGCTTCGGAGCAAGTCGGGACCACGATGTACCCCCGCTGGCGCAAACGCTCGATATTCAGCTCGGCCGCCGGAACATCGGCTTTGTTCGCGGCGATCACAATGGGCTTACTCGCTTTCCGAACTTCTGCCACGAATCGGAGCAAATCATCATCCGTCCATTTTTCTGGGTTCGAACGATCCACGCTTGTCTGCCGAAATGCTTGGGCAATATGATTTTCTTTTATACCTAGCCCGCTCAGGCGCTCGGCTATCTCCTTAACCAAATCGAGCTCCTCGTACTTCGTCCTGCGCGCGAACTTCGGCCAATCTTTCACGAGCAGGCTCCGCAGCCATGCCGCGATCTCGACTTCGAGGAAATCTATGTCTTGAACGGGATCGTGGGTACTTGGTGGGCAGGGTTTGCCCTCAGCGTCGGTTGCTCCGGCTGCGTCGATAATGTGGACTAATGCGGCTGCCATCCGAAGGTTGTCGAGGAAGCGATTGCCCAAGCCCCGCCCCATGTAAGCCCCCTCTACCAAGCCAGCGACATCGATCATCCGGATGGGCACGTACCGGACCCCATCAACGCACTTCGAATTTTTGGGGGTACAGGTCACCTTGAACTCGCGGCAGGGGCATGGGCTTCGCACGTAGGTGACGCCGACATTAGCATCGATTGTTGTAAAGGGGTAACCTGCCACTGGAGCATCCGCAAGCGTTGCGGCGTTGAAAAAGGTGGTCTTGCCTGTATTTGGTTTACCTACGAGACCCAATTCAAGCATGCTTAACCCTACTCGCTGGACCAGTAGCAGCCGGACTTCCTTCGCTTGCCGAAGCTCTGTAGTCCACGCTCGGTCAACTGGGCGCGCAAATGCCGTGCATAATCAGGCTCGATTTTTCCGTTCTTCTCAAGGAAGTTTATTATCTCAAGCGCTTGGGCATCGTTTTCGCAGCGTCGGATGAAATCGACGGCAGTTGGCTCGTAACCATGCAAGCTGTGTGATGCCTTCTCAGCCTCTTTTGCACTAGTTCGAACAGCTTGAATTTCGACTGTTCCAACCCCACCCAACTCTTCAGCTAGGTTCGGGTATCTCTTCCGGAATCCTTTGCGGGTGAGCTCGCCCATATTAAAACCTACTCGGGTTTCCACTTCCTTTTCTCCACGATGGGTTTCACGTATATAATCGTATTTGGAGGAACATCCTTGTAAACTACCGCTCCTGGCCCAACCGCTGAATCTGGACCGATTTTCACTCCGACGTTTATCGTACAGTTGATGCCTGTTTTGACATTGTCGGCGATTATCGTACCCAGCTTCCGCCTACCGCTGCTGATTACCTTACCGCCGACTTTCATCTTAACAGGCTTCTCGTCCAAACGCAGATTTGCGATGGTTGTTCCCGCTCCGAGGTTGCAGTGACTCCCGATAACGCTGTCACCCGCGTACGAGAGGTGCCCGATGTGCGTGTAATCCATGACGATGCTGTTCTTTACCTCGACCGCGTTGCCGATCCTTACTTTGTCGCCTATACTCGTGCACGGCCTTATGAAACAATTAGGTCCGATGTCGCAATCCTTGCCGATGTAGGTTGGTCCCAAGATGTAGGAGCCGGATCGAATTCGCGAGCCCTCTCCGATGTAAACGTTGTCTTCGATATAAGCGCCCCCCTCAACCTCACCGTGTATCTCGCCGCGTTGCCCTCGCAAGAAGTAATCGTTCGCCACCAGCAAATCCCAGGGCCTACCGATGTCAGCCCATAAATTGAGTGGCGAGGTGTAGATGGCCTTACCACTGTTGACCAAAATTTGCATCGATGCTGTTAGCTCGTACTCCCCCCGCTTGGATTTCTTCGTCGCCTTGATTGCCTCAAATATTGTGGGATTGAAAATGTACATGCCCGCGTTCGCTAACCTGCTCTTGACCCGCTTCGGCTTCTCAACTATCTCGCTGACTTTTCCTCCCTTCACAAAAACTATCCCGAACTGCTCGGGTTCATCGACCTCGATGGTTGCCATGATCCCGCCAAAATTTTTGTTTGAAGCCAGTTTTTCGTAGCGTTTCAGGAGAGCGTTGAGCGACTCTTGGTCAATCAGGGTGTCGCCATTTATCGCGATAAAACTCTCTCCGTTCACGAAATCCTTAGCAAGCGAAACGGCGTTCGCGGTGCCGAGTAACTTCTTTTGATGTAAGTACTTGAGCTTCACCCCAAGCCCTGAGCCATCGCCATAGCGCTCGATAATTTGCTCTCGCCCGTAACCTACAATCATCGCAATTTCGTTGATGCCAGCATTCCTCAAGAGCAGAAGCACGTGATCGAGGGCGGGCTTTCCAGCTACCGGAAGCAGAAATTTTGGCTTCGTGAAAGTAAGCGGGCGCATTCTAGTTCCAAGGCCTGCTGCAAGGACGATTGCTTTCACCGCCATCCCAAATGTTAGTTGATGTTAGGTTAATAAAAACATGATAAATTACTTATAAGCGATAGTTCACGGTCGTGCACTTTCCATCGTGGCTTTGCGAAACTTTTGTGTCATTTCAGGACCGTGTATAGTAGTAGAAGAATCTTGTTCACGTGAGAGCTTCGTGATAAAGCTAAGTTAAAAGTTAGTCTCGCATGGCGTCTTTCAATATTTTTGTCGCCTTTCTGCCGATTTCCTTCGCTCGCGTCGGGGTCTTACCCTCCACGGTCACGCGGATGTATGGCTCGGTTCCTGAAGGCCTGACGAGCACCCAACCGCTCTCGAACTCGAGCCTGACGCCATCGATGGTGAGGATTCTCTTGACGCCCAGAAACTCTCGCTTTGCGTGAATCTTGAATTTTTTCATCACGTCCGCCTTTTTCTCGTTGGGGCATGCCACCTTTTCCCTCACCGTCGGATACTCTGGCAGCATATCGAGCAATTCGGAAAGTTTCTTACCAGTTGAGTCGAGTAGTTCCAAAATTTTAATCGTCGCGAGAGGCCCGTCTGGCGCAAGGTGAACGCGGGGAAAGATCCAGGCGCTGCTGGGCTCCCCGCCGAAGACCGCTTTGTGTTTTTTAATTGCTGCTGCCACGCTGACGTCGCCAACACGCGTGCGCACTACCTTGCCGCCTCGCTCAGCAACGCAATCATCAACGACGCTCGAAGCATCAACGGTCGTTACCACTACTTCCTTCTTTCGCCTGATCTGGTGGGCCGAGATTAACCCTAAGAGCTTGTCGGGCTGCGCAACCCTCCCAAGCTCGTCGACAGCGGCGGCTCGATCCGCATCACCATCGTGCGCGATGCCGAGATCGGCGCCAATTGATTTCACCACGCTGCAGAGCTCCCCCAGATTCTCGGGTGAGGGCTCGAGCCCGCGACCAGGGAAGAAGCCGTCGAGTTGCGAGTTCAACGTCACCACTTTGCAACCCAGCTTTCGAAGCAAGTAGGGCGTTACCACGGAGCCCGCTCCATTGCCGCAGTCGACCACGACCTTGTAGCTCCGCTTTAGCTTGACAGTGCCCACAATCTCGTCGATGTAGCCCGGCAGAACATCAATCGCCTCGACTTTGCCTATCCGGTCCCAAGCGGTAGGCTTCATTTGCTTGCCGGAGTAAATTCGCTCGATCGCTTCTTCCTGTTCGGGAGTGTACGCCATCCCATCGCTACTCCAGAACTTGATCCCGTTGTACTCGGGCGGGTTGTGCGAAGCGGTGATCATAATGCCGGCTTTGGCCCTAAACTGCCGCACCGCGAAGCTCACGGCAGGAGTTGGGACTACACCTAGTTTCATAACATCACAACCCCCTGAAAGCAACCCTGATGTTACGCAGCTCTCAATCATGTCGCTGGAGGTGCGGGGATCTTTGCCGAGAGCGACGCTGCCTTTGCCACCAAGATAAGTTGCAAGCGCTAGGCCGAGATCGAGCGCGAGTTCAGGAGTAAGTTGGTCTCCCACCACGCCTCGAACTCCAGAGGTACCGAAGAGCTTGCGCATGAAAATCGACTACTACGCTGGCCCGGCCAACACCTTCGTTTTCCAAACCTCGACTCGCTTAACCGGACAGTATTTCTTTGCTTCCTTATAGAGATCGGCAGAGAGCTTTCCCAGCACGACCTCCTGCACGAACTGGTCGAACGTCCGCTCCCCGGCGCGGGCTGCGACAACTTTCCGCATGTCCCTGCGGATTGCTTCGAGCTGCGAGCTCTGGACACGGCGGAGTGTTGTGATAATGGCGCTAACCCTAAGCCTGTAGCCGTCTTGGGTCGTCACGGTTGAGATGTCGCTGATGCGTGTCGCCCGCCGCCGGATCTGGCTCCGGATGTAATCGCGGGCCATGTCGTGACTTATGAAACTGGTGAGCGCGCGGCCTTCCTCGACGCCCTTAACTTGGAAGTATAGTTTGATGTGAGACTTCGAGAAGTCCTCGATTAGGTCACCCAGTGTAGTCTCGAAGACCCGCCCGATAAGCTGACTCGAGTCGGAGGCGAGAGTTTCACCTATCTTTGCGTTGCCGAACATTGGGGGAGCGATGATGTCGTACCACCCTTTCTCCCGCCAAGACTTCTTTACGGCCCGTTTCTTTTCTTCCATAATCCCACCATCTATTGTTTATAAACTGTTTTCAGTGCCTTTCTCTCTTAATGAACTTAAATAGTTAGTTTTCAAAAAATTTTTGCTAAAATGGATGTTTACAAAGACTTTTAGATTAGGAACAAAATTTATTCGGTGAGGTTTGGCAATGCTTGATGTAAAATTTGTGCGCAAAAATCCTGACCTCGTAAAAGCAGATTTGGTCAAGCGGGGAGATTTAGCCAAAGTAAAGTGGGTCGACAATCTACTGAAATACGATGAAAATTGGAGAAAGTTGGCACTAGAAACAAATAAATTGAGGGAAAAGCGCAATAAAATCACTGCGGAAATAGCGAGGCTTAAAAAAGAGAACAAGGATGTAACGCAGAAAACTAAAGAAGCGAAAAAAATCCCACAAAAAATAAAAAGTCTCGAACAAAAAGTGCAGGGCTACAGAAAAAAAATTGATCATATACTCCTTAATCTTCCAAATTTAATGCACGAGTCAGTGCCGGTAGGCAAGGACGAAAACGACAACGTTGAAATAAGAAGGTGGGGCGAGATACCCAAATTTGATTTCACACCAAAAGATCACATCGATCTCGCATTGAACCTCGACCTAGTTGACCTTGAGCGAGCTGCTAGGGTGGCGGGCGCGAGGTTTTATTACCTAAAGGGAGAACTTGTTCAGTTAAACTATGCCATAATAAAATTTGCACTCGATTTTATCACAAGAAAGGGGTTTGCTCTATTTCAGCCGCCTTACATGCTAAAAAGGAAACCACTCGAGGGTGCGGTCGCTTTGTCCGATTTCGAGGATACCATCTACAAAATCGAGGGGGAAGACCTTTACATGCTGGCTACTTCTGAGCACGCGCTGCTGGCGTTACACATGAATGAGACATTGGATGGAAAGAGCTTGCCGATTAGGTATGGCGGGGTGAGCCCCTGTTTTAGGAAGGAGGCCGGAACACACGGCAGAGATACTAAAGGGATATTCCGGGTTCATCAGTTTGAGAAAGTCGAGCAATTCATCTTCTGTAAACCTGAGGACTCATGGAAGAGGCACGAGGAATTGATTACCAACGCTGAAGAGATATTCCAAAAACTCGGGTTGCCTTACAGAATAGTAAGCGTCTGCAGCGGCGACATGGGGACAGTAGCGGCGAAAAAATATGACCTTGAAACTTGGCTGCCCGGTCAGGGAAAATATCGAGAGGCGGCATCATGCAGCAATTGCACTTCATACCAAGCCGTCAGATCAAACATAAGATATAGAGACAAAACTGGTGAACCTTCAAAATTTGTTCACACCATAAATAGCACACTGGTGGCCACTGAAAGGGTTTTGATATCTATCCTAGAAAACTATCAGCAGAGGGACGGCTCAATCCTAGTTCCGCCCGCATTGGTACCATACATGGGGGCCGAAAAAATAGGTCAGAAATTGGCGACTACAGGATGCTCTCAGCGGTAGAAGTGCACGCTAGCAAGTCGTCGAGCGTTGCCAAGAGAGTTTCAATTTTGCCGTCAAGCTTTATCGTGCTGACCACTCGCGTGCCTCGTGCATCTGTCGCTACTTGGATACCTTTTGGAGCTTGATGGCTATCCGGCCTTAGCGCAACGGCTATAGCATTCGAAATACTCTCGCGTCCATAGGTGCAGCTCACTTTCGCACGCATTAGCATAAGCATCCTCCGTAGTTCATTCGCTGCCTCCCGAGAGCGTTTGGTCGACCTTTGCGATAAATTCGTCCATCCTTTCCCGTGGTATCCGAGCCGCGGCCGAGACATCATGGCCTCCGCCATTGCCTCCTACCGCTTTCGCGGCTTCAGCCAGAGCCCGCCCGACATTTACACCTTGTGCCGCTAGTATGGGAGTACTCCGGGCCGAGACCTTGAGTTCCTCTGCGCTAACTTCCGTGATTCCTAGAACCGGGCGGTCTGTGGCGACGAGTCCGGACTCTATCGCGAGCGAGAGCGCCTCACCCACCATGGTCGGACCAACCAAACTACCGAAGTATATGTGTCTAAATCGCGGCGTGAGCTTGAATGAGTCGAGGTGGGAAACTAGCCATTCTAGTACATTCAGCATTTGCTCTTGGTGGCGGTTCAGTATGGCGAGCGCCTCAGACTGTGTCGACTGATCACCCACCGCCACGGCGAAACCGAACTCGGGTTTTCGAAGGTTTGCGCAGGCGTCAAGCATCGCTGCGTATTCTCCGAGGTCGCGTGGGCCGACCAAGTCCTCCGTAACTAATGTGTAGATTGCTCCCCAAAGCCTGCGATAGAACTCCTCATTAGTCGCGGGGGGACCGACTTGGGCGAGGATTGCATCTTTTATTTTTCGTTCCGCTTCCAAGCCAAGCTCGGCCAAGGTGCTAGATGGCGAGAGCCCAAGTGCGTCGACGAGGGAGCGGCAAGCAGATAGGTTCCCCGAGAGGGAGGGGATATATGGCCTCGTCATTAACCTCAAACACTCTACCACCTGATTCAAGGTGCGCCCAATCAGCCTAAGCCCCTCTCCCACGCGAAGGAAGCCTAGGTCAATCGCCCGCTTTATTAAGGTATCATTGATGCTAGTGAAGCCCGAGAAGAGCTCTTGGCGGTCACCGATTGCCCCCACGATCGCGAGCCCAACAAGAGGCCTGAAGCTTCGGTCTAGCTGCTCGACGACGGAGTAAACGGCGCCGCTAGCGCTCACGTCTTTCGCGCCGTTGAGTCCGCATGTATGAGGGTTCAAATAAGCTAAGTTGGGGTGATCCGGAAATTCCCCGGGGTGGTGGTCGATTACGACGACATCGCGTTTCCTACCGAGGATGAACTTGTGGATAGCTTCGATTTGGCTGCTTCCTTGGTCGAGAAATATGAAGAAATCGTGGTTCCCCTTCCCGAGTTCGGCTATTTCGTCCGGCTTTAACGGATGTGCGAACTTAACGTTGAGGGGGACATTGTATGTGTAAAGACATCTCGCCATAATCGCTGCTGCGGCTATCCCGTCGGCATCTGTGTGGGAGATGATTTTAACGCGGGTATCGCCGCCCAGCCTCGGCTTGAGGAATGAAACTACATCCTCAACAGCCCGCTGGAACCTTCTAATCTCAGCACGACTGGGTGGAAATTTGACCACCTTGGTACTCCCTTTTTTATTTATCCACCTAATTATTAACATTTACCAGAGAAATCCTAGATAACGTTGACTTCGCCCGGAGTTTAGATAAAAAGTGAGGTATATATTGTTTTTCCTCCAGCATGAAAAGGGATAGGAGACGACCAATGATTATCATACTCGTTTACGCCATCGGCATTCTCCTCTGCCTGTTGATGGCGTGGAACCTAGGGGCAAACGACGCTGCCAATCCTACTGACTGCGCAGTGGGCTCAGGCGTCATCTCGATGAAAAAAGCGGTTATCCTATTTGCGATATTTGCTGCACTCGGTGGAATACTCCTCGGTCCATTCGTGATGAAAACGATTGATCGAGGCATCATCCCCAAGGAGGCGCTGTCCGAGGGAGTTATGATTATGGGAAGTTTCGCCGCGATACTTGCAGCGGGCCTCTTTGTCGCCCTTTGCACGTGGAAAGGCTTGCCAACGTCTACTACTCACGCCATCATTGGAGGAGTTCTGGGTTTTGGACTTATCGCATCTCCCCAATTGGTGAACTGGGATAAGGTTTTTATAATCTTTGGCAGCTTGTTGATCTCACCTCTCTTAGCCGTTCTTGTAGCGTTTGGCCTCTTTCATGCTTTCCGCGCATACTTTAGAAAATCCAGGAAGAGACAAACGAACATGATCCTAAGCTATCTACTTCTTTTTGGTTTGGGTTTTGCCGTCACGCTTACCATTTGTCAGAAAGTTTTTGAATTTCCCCTGTTTGAATCTTTCGGTGTATCTCTTCTGGGTGCGACAATACTCGGAACCATTGGTACAATCTGGATTCACAAAAGATATCAAACCCCCAAAAGCGGTGAGCGCACAGATAGAGCTGGGACCGTAAAACTCATGTCCAATCTTCTCATCGTCGCCCTATGTTTTTCTGCTTTCGCGTTTGGTGCGAACGACATGGCCAATGCTACTGGAGCCTTCGTAACCCCTACCATGGCAATATCAGGGGCACCGACAATGGAAGTTATGATACTACTCGCCTTGCTCGGAAGCTTTGGCATGGCGGTAGGCGGTCTTACTTGGGGTTACCGCGTGATCAGAACTTCAAGCTTCAGGGTTACGCGTCTTGATCCACTGACCGGACTTGCAGGGGAGTACTCCAACGCATTTGTAATCTTTCTTTTCACGGTCGTTCCATACTATCTCATTGGGTTCGGAATACCAATTTCAACTACTCATTCAAGCATAGGGGCAATCATAGGCGTTGGTATAGCTTCAATGGGTTTTGGAGGCGTGAACAAGCGCACGGTTGGAAAAATTCTTTTGACATGGGGGGTAACGATTCCCGCTGCAGTTATCTTGAGCGCGGTGTTATTCGGACTATTCAACATTTTAATACCAACGTGATAAGATGACGTATTTTTAAATAGAACCGTTTTAATATTTCTTGGAGGTATACGGTTGAAATCAAGGAGTTCGCTCATCTGGCTGGGGAAAGAGAAGGAAAAGGAAATCATCAAGCTTTGCGAGGAGCACATGAACAAACTCGTTGCGACCATTATTGGGTTAAAAAAGACAGTCTACGCGTTTTGTGAATCGGACGCGACAAAGATGAAGAGCGCTTTCAAGGAAGTCGCTGATAGAGAAAGGGAAGCGGACGAAATCAAGAGAAAGGTCATAGAGAAGCTCTCCAAGGGAATTTTTCACCCGATAAATCGAGAGGAGATTATGAGGCTCATTCTAACCGCTGACGATATTGCGACGAATGCGGAAGCGGCGACGAGGAGGTTGAGACTCATCCCGCTAGGAAAGATCAATAAAGATCTGAAGGAGGGGCTAAAGACCATGTCGGATAGCCTCGTAGACATAGTAGAGTCGGTGAGCAACGCGCTGAGGATGTTGATCAAAAACCCACGCGATGCGATTAATCTAGCAAACGAAGCAGAGATGATAGAGGAGAGAATCGACGAATTCCGGATGAAACAACTTGTACCTAAACTCGTCGCTTGGATCAATCGATCGAAGACGGTTGGATTTTGCATGATGTTAAAAGAGACGATTGATAGGATGGAGAACGTTGCGGATCGTTGCGAGGATGTCGCTGACGTGATAAGGAGCATCGTGATAAGTTACGCTTGAGGCAGTTTGGTAGGTAAAAATGAAAGTTGAACTGTTATTCATTACTCCAGACGCGGAAAAACTAATAGAAACGGCGGGGCGCACATCTTATTTATCATTTGGGAAGCAGGGGAAAGATACGGAAAAGGCGTTTATAAGGATGCTCATTAAAAGAGGGCACCTTTCAGTTTTGGAACATGCTTATGCTACATTTAGAATTTCTGGGGTTTCGAGAGCATTTACGCATCAACTGGTGAGACACAGATTATGTTCGTTTATCCAACAATCGCAAAGGTATGTGGATGAAAGCAACTTTAATTTTATTGAACCACAATCGATAAAAAACAAC
>JAOUPD010000089.1 GCA_029880065.1 Hadesarchaea archaeon | reverse complement strand
TCAGACCCGTCACGATCGCAGTCACAAATACGCAATCCAGATAACGACGGACTCCCCCCACTGGGGCGGGCTCTCGGGTTGCACCTTTGAAGAAGCGAAATCGTGGGGGAAGATACATCGGCGTGCGGGCAAGGTAATGTGTTTTGCGGACGTGACGATCGCCTTGCCGATCATCGTCCACGCGCTCAGCGAGAAGTTCAAGCGATTGACGAGGGAAGTGCCGGTTTTCGATTGGAACAAAGAGGGCGTGGACATAAGCTACGAGAAAATGAAGTTGTAATCAATTTTTATTTTTTTAGCGGTTTTGATGGTGCGGGGAGGGGGATTTGAACCCCCAACATTCGGATATCTATTCTGGGAACTTCAGTTTTGTCCGTTCGATTGTACTCGAACGACCGACACTCTCCCAGGTTGAGTTATCCCCGCACATTTTTATACAGGTCAAGAAGCAGTTTAAGCTTTTTCGCTTTTATCTGGGTGAAAAAAATTTTGTCCCTGATTGAAAAGTGGGGAATTCCTCTCGGCGGTTCTATAAAGCTCGGAGCAAGTCGATATCCTGCACGATGCCTATGAACTTGCCCTCCCCGGACAAAACTGGAGTCTGCTCAATTTTGTGCTTCTTCATAAGTTGTGCTGCCCTACTAACGGGAGTCTTGCGGGTTATCGTTACGAGTTCTTTAGTCATCACGTCCCGCACGAGCTTATCCGGAACCTTCAGCTCCCGCTTGGTGATGTAGATTCGGTTTTCACTGTCCCATGTCCAGCTATCGCCCTCGCTTCGCCCTGTCATCTGGCTTATTTTCGACTCGGTCTCGACCTCACTCACCTTGAGGATATCTGTGTCATCGGTGATTCCAACTAGGTTGCCGCTCTCGTCGATCGTGGGCAAGGCTCGGAAGCCGGATAGGGCCATGATCTCCACTGCAGCCTTGAGCGGGGTTCCATCCCAGACAGCGATAACGTGAGGGCGCATGAAATCCGATGCCGGGCGCTCCAAATTCATCTCGGCAATCGCGCGGTAAACGATGTCCCTCACTGTAATGATCCCAACGAGTTTTCCGTTTTTTAATACAGGCAGCTTGCGGACGTTAGCCGTAAGTAAAAGATTTGCCGCGTCTTCGAGCTTATCGCTCAGCGCAACGGTCGGAACGTCACGGTCCACAAGCATAGCGAGTTGATTCTCATCGGATTTTTCGAACAATTTGCGGAGCGTCACCATCCCAACTAGCTCATCGGTGCCCCGCTTCACTACAGGAATCGCGTTTGTACCTATTTTTCTTAAGAGATCGAGGGCCTCCGCTCGGTTACCGGGCACCTCCACCCACTTAACCTCTTTGGTCATCACATCTTTGACCTGCATATTTTCCGTCCACCATTCATTGCTCTAGTTAACCCGTTAAAACGTCAATTTTTGGTTGATTCTCAAGCTTATAAAATTTGCCGCGCGAGTAAATCGTTCGGATATTGTCTGCTCGCGCCCGATTAACCAATCCTGAATGCACGTTGGTGAGGTTAGTGAGATTATTTCCGCGGGTGAGAACCATGAATGTCGCGCTCCCCCCCTCCTCAACGGGCCCCCATGGTAAATTGAAAAGATTTAGGGGTTCAATTGTCGCGGCCTGCAGAAGCTTGCGTGCCTCCTCGCCTCCCGCCGTTGAATCGGCTCGGCGCAGGCACGCCCAAGCGAACGAGAGTTCCTCAAACATGTTCGGCTGGCAAACCATCGCGTTATCCGTTCCAAAGCAAAAACGAACGTTTGTTGAGAGTGCGAGGTGGATAGAGGGGGTGCCAACGCCCAGCAAGCTGTTCGCCCGTGGGCAAAACACAACGGGGACATCATTCTTTTGTAAAGACACGAAATCTTCCTCGTTCGCGTGGGTTGCATGGACGATAAAAGATGGGCGAAGTTCAAGTGCTCGCTCGACTTCATCTCGGGCAGACTTTAACTCGGCAACATGAACCGAAAAAAGTTTCTTCGCCCGCCTAGTTTGATTAGCGATTGATCGAAGTATCTTCTCATCAAAAGCATTGAGCGAAGGCAAACCGATCCCATCCGATTTTTTTAAAACAACATTCAGTTCTTCGAGTGTGGAAAAGCGACCCATGATAATTGATTTCACCGCTTTGTGCGATGCCTCTCGAAGGAGTTCGACCCCTTTTACACCACCCTCCCTGAAATCGCAGTGGGCCAGAGTGCCAGTGCGGAACATGTCCTGAAGCGTTGCGCGAACTGATGCAAGCAACTCACTACGCGAGTGTGAGCCCAGAGCAAGAAATTTCTCCCCACCCGGGCCGACAACTTCCTGTTGTGTTCTACCGAGGTAGAGTTCCTTAGCAACGGAATCTGCGACGTGAGTATGCGCGTTCACAAAAGGTGGTAAAATGAACCCCCGTTTTAGATCAGTGGACCGCCCCGAAGGGGAGCCTTTGGAAATTTTTATAATTATACCATCACGGATTACTAGATAGCCGCGAGTGACCTCGAGCTCTTCGCCCTCGAAGATGGTTGCGTTAGAAAGTACTCGCTGACTCATTAGGTGCCCAACCCGCCTTGTTTAGCCATGGCTTAAAAGTTTACCAAACTCAGTTATAACCGAGCTTGATGGAACTAGTTGTATACAACGCTCGGGAATGCGACCCGAAAAAATGCACTGCGATGCGCTTATATCGATTCGAAAAAATTAAGATGGTATTTCAGCTCCAGGAGTTGCCGCAAGGCGCAATTTTGCTTGATCCATTTGCGGAACGAGCGCTCTCTGGAGAGGACGTCGAGATCGCGAGAAAGCACGGATTAGTGGCGCTCGACTGCTCTTGGAAGCAAATCGAACAAATTTCCCGCATCCGAGCGCGAATGGTGCCGCGGGCCTTACCCTACCTAGTAGCCACAAACCCCACCTACTACGGACGCCCGACCACGCTGAGCACTGTCGAAGCACTCGCGGCAGCCTTAGTAATTCTAGGCGATAAAACCAGTGCGGAAGAAATCCTCAACAAGTTCAAGTGGGGACCAACTTTTCTCGAGCTAAACCGCGAGCCGCTCGAAGCTTATGCCCGCGCTAAGGACAGCACCGAAATCGTTATTCTCCAGCGTCAATTCATGCCTCAAGAGTGATAACGGAGAAGTTAGTTTATCTCCATCTTCGTCTTGGTTTTCTACGGAACCTCGGACGCATCTGCTCTCGCAAGTCGGAAACGACGACCTGCTCACCAAATGTATATATCTCGTAGCGCGGCTCGTCCGTCTCAAAGTCCAAGACCTCGATTAGCGGCCTCGCTAAGTCCGCTTCCGTCATGCCGTACGGAACTCTGACCATGAACCTCAGCGAATAGACCGACCGAATTTCGCCGTCCTTGATGAAAATCACGGTGTCAACGATCATGGGAATCATTCCGAGCTCCACCCGACCGATTAATCTTTGCACGGCGTCGATTGCCCGCGTTGAATGCACCACACCTACCATGCCCACCCCAGCCAAGCGCATGTCAGTAAATATCTGGAAATCGCTCGTCTTTCGCAGCTCGTCGTAAATTGTGTAATCTGGGCGCACGAGAAGTAGCAGGTCTGCGGTTTTCGCCATGTCACCATCGAGGGCAGTATATTGCGTGATTTCATCGCTTACTTGGAGGTCGCGAGGAGATTCCATCGTTTTGACTATTTTTCTTTGCAGGCGATAGAACTCAGCCAACGCCTGAGCAAAAGTTGTCTTGCCCGCGCCAGGCGGACCCGCGATGAGCACTCCCTCCGCGCGTTCTCTCAGGCGCTCCTTCAGTTTCTCCGACAATCGGTAGTCCTCGAGCCTCACCCACACAACTGGTCGGACGGCAGTGATTTCGAACCCGTCGCTGAACGGGGGGCGGGTAATGGCGATGCGGTATTCGCGGAACTGTATCATGCTGGCACCTTCACGCTCGAACTCGATGAACCCATCAGGATCGCGCGTGGCAAACTCGAGAATCTCTCGCGCTATCTCACGAAGCCCCTTCTCCTCAAGCGGTTTCTCGTCTAGGACTTGAACTTTAAAATTGCCTGGGCGACCGACCTTGGCCATGGGGCGCACTCGTGCCTTCAGGTGCACCGACATCGTGTTCTTGTCGAAGTAGCGCAGGAGTTTCGGTGTCTCCTCCACGCGCGAGGGCTCGAAGTACTTTGTTTTTATTCCTTCTATTCGTGAGACCTCTGCCATCACGGCATCACTCGTGAGAAGGGTCACGTCTTGGGTTCGGGCTATCTCTCGAACCTCGGCATCGATGGTACCAAAATCCGCACCCATCATTTGCGCAACGCTTGGACGTTCTCCCGAGAAACTCAGTTTTATCTTCCCTTGCTCGGCCAACTCCTGTAGGC
>JAOUPD010000088.1 GCA_029880065.1 Hadesarchaea archaeon | reverse complement strand
GCTTTGCCGACCAATATTTTTTCATGGAGGATGTTGCCCGAGCGGTTGAAAAAGCGGGTATCCGTGGCGTGCTCTCTTACGGCATCATCGAACAAGGCGACCCCAAGAAGCGGAAGTCGGAGATTCGGGCAGGTGAAAAGTTGGTTAAGACTTGTCATGGCATGGCAAATGGCCGGATTTTAACCATGTTTGGTCCTCATGCTCCATACACATGCTCACCCGAGTGCCTCGCGCAAGTGAAAGAGTTGGCAAAAAAATACAAAGTTGGAATTCATACTCATATCGCCGAGTCTAAATGGGAAGTTGAGGAAATAATCAAAAAATACGGTAAGCGTCCAGTTGAGCATCTCGATGCTATTGGCTTTCTCGGGTCTGAGGTTCTAGCGGCGCACTGTGTTCAATTGACTGGGCAGGAAATTCGGATTTTGCACGATAGGGGGGTCAAGCCGGTGCATAATCCAGTGAGTAACATGAAGATTGCATGTGGCGTGTCCCCCGTACCAGAAATGCTGGCAGCGGGCATACCCGTAGCGCTCGGCACTGATGGAGCCGCCTCAAACAACGCGCTGGACATGTTCAGTGAGATGAAATTTGCAGCGCTGCTCAACAAAGTCGATAAATTCGATCCCACGGTCATGCCCGCTCAATCGGTGCTCGAAATGGCGACGGTTAATGGGGCGAGAGCACTTGGGTTGGGGGAAAATCTCGGCTCGCTTGAAGTTGGGAAAAAAGCCGATTTAATACTAGTCGATTTTCGTAAGCCGCATCTAACGCCCCTTCACAACGTCATATCTCACTTGGTCTACAGCGCAACCGGCAGCGATGTCGATACGGTTATCGTGGACGGTAAGTTGATCATGCAGGGGCGAAGGGTTCTAACACTCGAAGAGGATAAGGTTTTGAAGGAGGCCCAGAAAGCTGCAGATGATTTACTTGCGCGAAAGGAGGCAGCAAAATGACTTATGAAGTTAAGGACATCAAGCTCGCGCCCCAAGGCAAACTTATGATCGATTGGGCCGAGCGCCACATGCCGGTGCTGGCCGAAATTCGTCGTGAACTCTCAAAGAAAAAGCCGCTTAAGGGTATGAAAGTCGGCGCGGCCCTGCATACTGAGGCCAAGACTGCGGTGCTCGTCCGAACTTTTGTGGCGGCGGGGGCCAAGGTGGCGATAACGAGCTGCAACCCGCTTTCGACTCGTGATGAAGTCGCTGCGGCTCTAGCGAAGGAAGGCGTTGAAGTTTACGCGTGGCGGGGAGAAACTTCGCGAGAGTATTACGCAAACCTCAATCACGTGCTCGATATCAAGCCTGATGTGCTCGTGGACGATGGGGCCGACCTTATCTCGCTCGTCCATTCAAAGCGTACCGAGCTTTTGAAACGCGTTCAGGGTGCATCAGAGGAAACGACCACAGGGGTTAATAGGCTGCGGATGATGGCAGCTGATGGTGCGCTCAAGTTCCCTGTGATAGCGGTCAACGACTCACCCGCGAAGCGCTTTTTTGACAACCGCTTCGGCACAGCAGAATCCGCGTTTCAAGCGATTATGGGCATCACCAACACGCTCATCGCCGGCAAGAATATCGTCGTCGTTGGTTACGGTTTTGTTGGTCGAGGTATCGCTTCGCGCGCGAAAGGATTGGGGGCAATCGTGACCGTTGTCGAAACCGATCCAATCAAGGCGCTTGAGGCGACGATGGACGGCTTCAGAGTTACGGGGATGGCAAAAGCCGCTCGTGAGGGTGATATCTTCATAACGACGACGGGTAACTTGAAAGTTATTCGTGAGGAGCACATGCGCGCGATGAAGGATGGTGCGATTTTGTGCAACGCTGGACATTTCAACGTTGAGATAGACATTCCAGCACTCAGGAAGCTCGCAGTTAAGAGGCGTGAAGTGTTGGAGGATGTTGAGGAGTTTCAGCTCAAAAAGGATAAACGGCTTTTCCTGCTCGCGGAAGGGCGCTTAGTGAATCTCGCTGGCAAACGCTCGCTAGGGCACCCAATGGAGATCATGGATATGAGCTTTGCTCTGCAGGCTCTAAGCGTCAAATATATCGCTAAGCATGCTGGCGAGCTTGAGCCCAAGGTTTACGAGGTGCCGGCAGAGGTCGATCGAAAGGTGGCTGAACTCAAGCTCAAGTCGGTTGGCGTGGAACTTGAAAAGCCAACGAAGGAGCAACTTGAGTATTTAAGATCCTGGCGTGCGGGCACTTAACCCAAAAAATCTATGAGCACATAGTTTCGAGTGTTTTCTCAAAATCTTTATATTCGGACGGAATATCCCTTTTGAACTCTTCTGCTATTACAAAAATCTCTTTTAGGGTTCTCTGGACGAGGGGGGCCAAGAATTCACGAACTTCCTTCTTTCTTGCATTAACTCCCTCTCGTCTAAGGACTACGGATGTTCCGGCGGTCAATAGATTGAATAAATTCAGGGGTGAGGGATAAACAGCTAACTCGCTAAACTGACTCAAAATATCATTTAGACCTAATTCCTCGGATGTGATTCCAACTCCAAATTTCTTAATGATGCTACCTGTGATATCTTCACCCATTCTAAAGACTTTCTCTCTTTTCAATCGCTCCTCTTCTGCCAGCTTGCGCTCGGTGATGTCTACGATAATTCCTCTCAAGCCCACAGGTTTGTTTTCCCGAATAATAGGAGTTGAATGTATGATAACAGGAAATGTGCTGCCGTCTTTTCTCAGTGCGGTGTATTCAGTGACACCTAACTTTTCTCCGCTCAATACCCCCATAATATTCTTCTTAGCCCTCTCTCGATCTTGGGGAACGAACATCTGAATGGCACTCACACCCAAGTCCCTTTCAGAATAACCAAAAGTACTGAATGCAGCCTGGTTGGCAAATATAACCCTCCCAGCCGTATCCAATTCAAAAACCATTTCCGGCAATAATTCAACCAGCTCTTTGTACTTTTTTTCGCTCTCACATAGCTTTTTTTCCGCCCGCTTGCGCTCGGTGACGTCTCGGTGAAAAACAAGTATCGCTTTTGGTTTGCCTTTGGCATCTCTTAAAACAGAGAGGTTAAAACTTGCCACAAGTTGCATTCCATCTTTTCGTTTAACCAGATACTCCTCAGCTTGTATTGGCTTGCCTGAGAGTAGCAATTTTAACTGTTTTAAAAATTTCGGCAAATCTTGTTCGGCTATGAATAATTCTCTAAGAGTTTTTCCGATAGTTTCCTTTTTTGTATATCCTAACTGCAAAGATGCTGCTTTATTAATATATGTAATTCTACCTTGCGGGTCAGTAATCGTAACTCCATCAATCATGCTTTCCATAACTTCAGTCGTCTCTTCAGGTAACGCGTCAATAATTGCATCTGCTACTTGACGCGTCTTTTCCTCGGCAGACTTCTTTCCTGTCGATCTGCTTTTTCTCACCCTCCGCTTCATTTTCTTCATCCTCACACCACAGAGCTAACATCTTTCATCAGTTCTAGGGGTATGTTAATTTTTTGGTTAATAAAGTTCTATTTACCTTTCAAAGTATTTTTGGAGTGCTACAATCTCTTGATTTCAGCTAGATGAGGCGAAAATCAATCACCTCGGGATAAACATGGGAACTTTTTTCTGGTAACTTTTATATTCTCTACCAAACTCCCTAACTAGCTCCTTCTCCTCCTTCCACGCAACCAGATAATTGTAAAAAATGTAAACTGGTATGAAAAGCAAAGAATGCCAGGCTGAAAAAAGGAAAGACATCCCTATCTGCACCAAATTTGCGCCAAAATATTGAGGGTGTCGGACTACGGAATAAGGCCCGCCGGTCATTATTTTACTCGGTTTGCCGTGGGTCTCAGCGACCTTCAAGCTCACTACTTTAACCGCTTTAATTGCGAGCCAGGCCCCGGTCAACACAAAAGGTAGAGCGATTATCAAGTGTAGAATAGGAATAGAAAAATTAACAAATGGAATTGAGATAGACGCGCCTGAGAGAACATTGACGATAAATCTCGGCTGCGGCGAAATCCACAATCCAATCAAAAAAATGAACTCCATCTCGCCAGAAATGGTGCCAAGGATATTCCCAATTTTGGTTCCCTTTTTTTCTCCATATTTTCTCTTAAGTTTCTGATGTTCAACAGACAAAAAATGAAGTGGCAATGCTAAAGTAAGACCTACTACACAAGTAAAAAACCAGATTGACATACTCATTTTCACCTCGCGATTTTTTCGGCATACAAATTAGTTTCAATTTTGATACTTAATTTATTAACCAATTTGGGGCATGCTCAAGTGAAGGCAGTGAGAGTGTGAAAAAATGAAAAAAAGTGTGGTTATATTCACGGTTTTCTTGGAGGCGGTTCTTTTTCTATCGATAGCGGGAAGTGGTATGGCAAACCCAATTCCCATCC
>JAOUPD010000087.1 GCA_029880065.1 Hadesarchaea archaeon | reverse complement strand
TGCAGCACCGACAACGATGAGCCTTGGTCGTGGACGTTTGAAGCTCCCGAAGGCGACGGTTACTACGACTTCCATAGTATCGTGACTGATGAGGCCAGCAACGTTGAGGAGGAGCCAGAAGTTGCAGATACAGTATGCGGTGTCGACACCGTGCCACCCGAATCTTCTGTTGATCGAATCGAGCCATACTGGCAGAACGCGGAGATGGTACCGTTCGATATCACCGCTACCGCATTAGACCTAACCCCACCAAACGGTTCCACGCCAAGCGGCATGATGCAGGTCAAGCTCCACTATCGATATTCGACAGATAACCTGATTTGGGGCGAATGGATGTCCTACGAGATTGACAATGACTTGCCCTACTTTTGGACATTTGACGCTCCCGAGGGCAATGGATATTATGAGTTCTGCACCGTAGCGACCGATGTTGCCATCAACATCGAACCAGTTCCCGACCAAGCCGACCTAAACCTAGGTGTCGATACAACGCCGCCGATTTCATCTGTTAATCCAATCGAGTCTTACTGGCAGGAATCAACATTGTTTACGGTTTCGGTTACAGCACTCGACGCGCTCAGCGGAGTGGCGGATGTCAAACTCTACTATCAAAGCTCCATTGACAACGAAAACTGGGGCGAGTGGAAATTAATTGGCATCGACAATGTGGCGCCCTACGAGTGGTCGTTCACGACACCCGATGGCTATGGGCTCTATCAATTCTACTCTGTCGCGACCGATGTTGCAGGGAATGTCGAGAACGCCCCCGAGGCAGCCGATGCGACATGCTGTGTCGTCATCCCTGCGGAGATCAACATCGACCCTGACACGCTGAACTTGAAGAGCCAGGGTAGGTGGATTACCACTTACATAGAGCTGCCGGGCGTCTACGACTTGGCGAGTATAGACCTCGCTACGATTACGCTCGAAGGCGTGGTTCCAGCTGAACCCCACCCAACCGAGATGGGCGACCACGACGACGATGGGATCCCAGACCTGCTGATTAAGTTCGACCGATCGGCAGTGCAGTCGCTCGTTAGCGTTGGTGAGGTCGAGCTGGTCATAGCGGGCAAGTGGCATGCTGTGCTGTTCAAGGGAAGAGACACCATCAGAGTAATCGAACCCGGCAGGGGACAACGAGGAAATAGACCCGAGGCTCCACCAGGTCAATCGGATGAGCACCCGGGCAAGCGATTCGAAACCCCACCAGGCCAAAGCGGAGAACATCCGAGTCAAGGGCAAGGTGAAACAGACGGAGGGCAGGGAAAAACGAAGAACAACGATAAAGGGGGAGATTAATATTTTTTCAGCCCGGACCACAACATTAAATATGCCTGACAAAATGAAATAAACATGGAGGATGAAATGAAGAATATACGGATAAGCTTGCTAGGTACTATGGTACTTTTAATCATCATGAAAAAAGGGGTTTAATAGATGCCTCGCAAAATTCCGAAGAAGTTAAAACCCATATTGATCGCCGGATATATTCTTGGGGTATTTAGCATTATTTTCCTTGTGGGGTTGTACTTGTACTTCCCCTTGGACCAGTGTACAAAAGAAATAACTCTCATAATAATATTCCTCATCGGAGCCTTCCTTGTTTCGATTGTACATGTCCACAGGAAACTAAGAAGGGGAGAAGTCAGGATTAAACGCGCAAAAGATCGCCCAGAGCCTCAGCCAGCTGCTATCCTCTTTGCTGTAATTCCAGGATTAATCGGGCTTCTCGGTATCGGGCATTTGTATCTCGGTAAAAGGAGAAGGGGAGCATGTTACTTGTTATTCGGCCTCTTGGTTACCGCCTTGGTTATCTCCTTGCCCCTCGTCTACCCTCCTTCAGTATTTTCTCTCGAGTTTGTCTTTATACTGTGTATTTACACTGTAGCATGGGTTTGGCAAATTGTTGATGTTTACAGGTTGGCAAAAGCTTAACTTTTCTTTTTGCTCTGTTTGTCGAAATATCAATCATTCTCTCGGCTCCCTCGCCTTAGTTTTTAGCTTTCTCCTGAGATATTCAGCGTAAACAAAGAGAGGAACAGCGAATACAATTGAAATTGTTGAGTAGAATATAGCACTAGAGGCTCCGAGCAAAGGGCTGAACAAAGTATATTGCCATGCTCCCATGATTACTAAAATTATTCCAGAAATGTAGGATGTTATCATGCCAACTTTCCACCATGGCCGTGCAAAACGCTCAAATTTTGCGGCTTTCACCCGCATTCGGCGTTGCATGTAAAAACCAAGCCCAGTAAGCAAAAAACAAACAATTGCCATAATCGAACAACCCTCCACTGAATAGAAAAATGGCGGCTTGAATATTATGACACAAAGAATAAGCATTACAAATAGAATGGAGATGAATGGGAGAATTGCCCAGAGCGGTTTTTTCTTCATCAACTCTAAATATGGTATATCCTCAAGTTTCTCACCACACCGAAAGCAGGTTTTTCCTACGAGGCCCCCATAGCCACACTTGGGGCAGATTTTAGCCATTAGTTAACCACCTCCATCTTTAACAGATGCTGTCAATAACGAAACCCCGCATGTCGCCGAAAGTCCTTTCTGGTCTAAGAACCGCTCGCCCCGCCCGTAGAAGCGGTAGAGGAACTTACGAAGGACCCGGTAGATTTTACTTATTGGAACCCCCGAAACGGTTAGATGGTGCGCTTAAACGTGCTTCGGGCATTTATAAACGTTTCGATAGCTGTCGAAACAACTCCTTTCACCGAAATCCTCGAAAATGGCGCCGAACCGAGGAATCCATGGAGGGGGGGAGAAACTTTGGTCAGGGACAAGCCTTCCAAGCTCAAGCTACGCCTAGCCCTGGGCCCCCCCTCTCGAAAACTCTCGCGTTTACTGCGGCGCCTCAAGCGCACGACCGGTGCCCCAAGCTCAAGGCAAGTTGGCAAGCAAGCGACGAACGAGCTAGTGGCGGCGCAGATCAAGCTCAAACAGGCCGACTTGAAAGCCCTCGATCAGCTGAGGCGCATTGCGATTATGAGATGCCGTACAAGTCCCAGCCAGCGAAAGAAGGGGAATAGCGCGAAGTGTCCAAGCTGTGGCAGAAACGGGGCACGCTTGCTCGTGGCCCTCAACCCGGGGGTCGTCCTCAAATGCCCCGGGTGCGGTGAGGTGTGGGAGGACGGGTAGAGCGAGCTTTGGGTTGAATGAATCGGGTTACAGCTGGACCGAGCTAACTCAAAACAAATTCGGGCGAAGGCGGAGCTGAATCAGCCTTTCCTGAGACGTTTAATTAAAAATTCACCGAGCTTCTTGAACTCCTTCGCAGCCGAGGATTTGGGTGCGTAGCTTACCACGGGGATTCCGACAGCGGTGGACTCGTAAACTTTCGGGTCCTCGGGTACAGCGGAGATGATCGGCCAGCCCAAGAGCTTTTTGACATCCTTTATTGAAAGATCGAAAGGATTCTTCCTCGCCTTATTCACGATTACCCCCACGATCGGGACTTTATATCGCTCTGCTGTACGAAGCGTTTTGAGGGTACTCGCAATGGTCGGAATGTGAGGGTTGGTTACTATGATTATCTCATCGCACGCTTTTATTGCAGCAATTGTCTCGCTCCCCACCCCGGGCGCGGAGTCAATAAGAATCACCTTGTACTTGCTCTTCAGCGGCGCCAAGCGCCCTCTGAGATCAACCAAGTAGACATCCCCAACGTATGTTATTGAGCCGAGGATGGCCTGCAGACCATGGGATCTCATAACCGCTTTCTCGATCGGGAGCTCGTCGGCGAGGGCATCGTGAATGGTGACTTTGGGGGTGAACTCGCCGAAGTGCAAGCCGAGGTTAGGAGAGGTAAGGTTGGCGTCGACGGCCAAGATGTTGTCACCCATAGATTGGGTCAGACACATGCCCAGGTTTGCCACGGTTGTCGTCTTCCCCACGCCTCCCTTGCAGGAGAAGACACCGATCACCCGAGCTAGCTTGGGCTTGATCTTGACGCCTTGTCCGCGCTTGGGCTTGAGCGCTGAGATGGCGCTCGTGTGGGCCTTCCTAGCCCCCCTTGTTTTGTGGGGCATCGCTACACCTTTTTTAAAGTTCCATCTTTTGGTTAATAAAAGACTATTTTTGTTAAAAATTTTTAATAAACGACGCATTTTGGTAAATATTGATTGATAAAAGACGTATCTTGGTAAGATTAGGGATGGTAAGTAGAATTAGGGATGACGCACATGATATTTGGGGGGGAACTTGTCAACCCAGCTGGTAAACGAGGGCCAGACGAAGCTTGAGGTACCTGAACTCGAGCGCTTCCGCACTCGGGCAGGCGATTATGCCCCTTCTCTAACCCGCGTTTTCTACAACCCGCACATGGAGCTCTGCCGCGACCTATCGGTTTCTGCCGTTCAAGCCCTAGCCCAC
>JAOUPD010000020.1 GCA_029880065.1 Hadesarchaea archaeon | reverse complement strand
TAAAAATGTGCAGAGAATCATTAGCAACCGTATGGTCTATCCCCGCCGCTCGTGCGATCTCCCTGCCAGACCACTCTTTGGCCGGTGAGTTGAGCACCAACACACGTAGGAGCTTAACGTAAGACCTCCTGCTCAGGAACTCATCTAGATAGTTACCAAATCGCATTGGTTTCACTTGGTGTTATCTTTCACCAATTGTAGGTATTTCACACCATCTTTGAACTTTAGGAACTTGGGATTTTCCGAATTAGTCATTTTTTAAAATGGAGAATATTCCGCAAGTATGTTTTACAAATTACGATTGGGCTTGGCCCGCTTCTCCAGTTTTTTAACCAGCTCGGAGTATTTCTTGGCCCAGTCCAGAATCCTAGATCCATAAATCTTGTACCCGCGATGCTGGTACATAAAGTTGGTTATTTTGTTTAATGGCAGACCCTTCACGTAGAGGCGCAGGGTCTCTGAGATAACCTCTTTTTGATATGTCATTCCCTCGAATCCATCATGCTCGATAAACCATCGCTTGCAATCTAGGCATCTCCACTGCTGTTTGGTGACGTACTTGCGTTTTCGCTTGCCTGCTCTTACCACCCGTTCTGAATTACAGAATGAGCACCGCATGAGCCAACATGGGATTTTGCCTTTAAAAAAATACCCAATTCTTGGAAAAAAAAGTAATTTAATAAAGTAAAAATACTAATAGAGGAAAGAAATACTAATAAAGGAAAGGTACAATTAATATAAGCTTGGAGGCTCAAAAAAATTGGGAGGGTGGATTTTTGGAAAAGTTGGCAAAGACAGGTATCAAGGGTTTAGATGAATTTTTGGGTGGTGGAATCCCCCGAGGAACGTCCATACTTTTGCTTGAAGAGCCGGGAACAAAAGGTGCAACTTTCGCCATGAAAATCCTTTGCGAAGGTCTGGCAAAGGGTGAATACGGCCAGTTCGTTTCTTACAACCAGCCACCTCCTTTTGTCAGGTCGCTTGCCGATGACCTCGAATTTAACGTGAGACCATATGAGAAGGCGGGAAAGCTACAAATAATCGATGGATACACGCAAGCCGCCGGGCTCAAACAAACTCCGACAGATGTAGAGCACGTCATAGAAGACATAAGCGATTTGAGCAAAGTCCACCGAACCATTACCTTGGCTAGAGCCTCTCTGGGTGAGAAAGCAGATAACAACTTAAGATTTGTCCATCACACCTTTTCTGCACTGATGCTCTTTGCGGGAGATGCCCCCGTTTTGAAGCTCATGAGGCACCTAACCGTGGCAGCCAAGCTTCAGGGAAGCATAGGAATTTTCATATTAAATCCGAACTCGCATAATTCGACAACCGTGAGCTGGGCGATGGATTTTGTCGACGCTGTGTTCGAACTATCATTGAGGGGTAAAGAAAAATACCATCGCTGGCTGACAGTTAAAAAAATGCCCGGAATAGATTACGTCATGAAGCCAACCCCATACAAGTTAACCCACAAGGGAATTATTTTAAAGGGTTGGGGAATCACTTCAGAAGGTTGATATCCGCCGCACTTCCCATGATTACTTAGACGCTTGGCTAACAACACATAATTTAATTTCTACTCAACCTCGAAAATGCGTTCGCCAGGAAAGACCTCTAGGCCTTTATTGGTTATGTGGAGGGGCACGATTTTGTTTACGTGCTTCGCTCCTCTCAACTTTAGGATTTCAATGGCCCTCAACCTTATATCTCGCACCTTGCCGTAGTAAAAGACGAAGACACCATCCGCGAGAAATTCTTCCACGCCAGTTCTTGAGTACCTCTTCGGGGCCTCCTCCGTTTCTGTTATCAAAAATGTCATCGTTCCAGCCATCTCAAAAAGCCTGAATAGTTGTTCTATATAAATTCTGTAACTCTCTGGTTTTCCTGTGAACGCCGATTCAAGGGCAGAGATTGAATCCATCGCAATCATGTACGGGTTGAAACCATCAGGGATCACTTTTGGCATTCCTTTCATTCCCATCGGCAACTGGCCTGCGGCCTTTGCAAGTAACGCCTCGACAGCCCTCGCTATGCTGAATGGATCCAACCTTTTTATGACGAATAAATCATTTTCCTCAACGGTGTCGATTTTCCAGCCAAATTGCCTCATGTGTTTTTTCAACCTCTCCGGCGATTCTTCAAATGTGATATAAAGGCATTTATGTCCGTTGCGGACCGCGTTATAAAGGGTCTGTAGACAGAAAATCGTTTTTCCGGTCCCCGGCCCTCCCGAAATGAGGACGTTTGCGCCTTTTGGGATGCCCCCTTCCTCTATTAAATCATCAAATCCGGGAACCCCAGTTTTCACCCATTCAGGGCTCTCAACCTCTCTTTCACGTTTTTTCCGTTCCTTCGCCAGCTTTTTCACTGTTACCTCTAAGGGCGGTTCCTTCTCCGTCCGTTTTAGAAAATTGTGCATGTAATCCGATAGAGATTATCAAGGTTTGAATAAAAGGTTTCCTTTCAACAAAAAATAATTGATAAAATATCTCTGGATGTCGGGAATCATGAAAGATGGTTATTAACAGATGCCTATTTCTTTATTGGCAGCGTGAAAAAGAATGTTGAACCTTTCCCTAGTCTACTCTTCACTCCTATTTTTCCACCATGCACCTCCACGATTATCTTGCATATGCGCAATCCCATACCAGCACCTGGAACGGCGTGCTCAACCTGGAAGAACTTTGTAAACAGTTTGGGCATGTCCTTCTTGGCTACTCCTATGCCTGTGTCCTTTACCTCGACTAAAATATTATTTTTATTCTTTTTGGCCTCAATCGTGATCCTGCCTCCTTCCGGAGTGAATTTAATTGCATTATCGATCAAATTAATCATGAGCTCCGTCAGCTGCCACTCATCGGCCTTGATAAACGGCAATTTGGCTATTTTTTGAGTGAGGGTAATCCGTTTTTGATTGGCCAACAGTTTCATGCTTTTAACCGTATTTTGAATGAGCTCTGCTAGTAGCAAATTTCTCATCTCAGGTTTTATGCGCCCCGATTCCAGCTTAGATGTATCTAAAATTTTATCGATCGAACTCCTAAGACGCTTCAGCTCTTGAGAAATGGTTTTCATGGCATTCTTTTGTTTTTTGGTAATTTTTCCCAATTTTTCACTACCCATTAACTGCAGAAAGCTGTTTATGGAGGTCAGCGGGGTTTTCAACTCATGTGAGGTCATGTTGAGAAATTCATCTTTCATACGGTCCAGTGCTTTCAATTCTTTGTAGGCTTTTTCCAATTCTACGGTTCGTTCCCTTACCCTTCGCTCCAATTCTTTCTTGCTCAAGAAAGCTAACTTTTCTTTTTCCAGCACACCTTCAGGCAGTGCCTCGCTGATTTTTAAAAAAGTTGCCAATAAGTCGAACTCTTTGGGCATCTTTTCGAAGATATTTGAGTAAAAAGCATTTTCCGTGATTTTTTTCACACGACTAAAGCCTATATCTTTCTGAATAATAGGAAAACAAACACTCATTGCAGCGGAAGAGGCGGAGAGTACCTCCTCAACACTCTTCTCGACAGGTAATCCTTCAATGCCTTTATAGAACTTGCTGATATCCACCGTTCCATCGTCGGCTATTTTGACCCCGATGATCATCGATTTTCTCTCGGTGAGCTCTCTGAGCCGATCTCTAATCACCTTGATGGTCTCAGGCGCGCATTGCTTTAAAAGTGACTCAAGGAGATCTTTGAACACCATGAATGCAAAGGTTTTCGCTTTACCATGTGTGCCTACACCACTTGGTAGATGGAGCAATATTCCACGTTCGTATAAGAGTTCATCATATTTACCAAGCGGTACCCCGACTCTCCCTAAGATTCCGTCGTGTCGCTCGATTCCCACCTCTCTTATTACTGCTGCTGCCATCGCGGTTGCGCGGTCGTGTGAAGTGACTTTGCTGTACAAGTCGATGAACCCTGAAGTAAGACTCGAAAATGCCTTTAGTAACTTGGGCTCAGATTCTTCCTCGCTTGTTCCTCCAAGATTCTTTAACATCGCATCCGCGTTTATCGTGTTTTCCTTTGACCAACCCCCTTGGAGAATTGGGTGGTCTTCCACACTCTTGTCAAATATTTTTTTAATTACTTTGATATCACAAATAAGGATTATGCGACTCAATATTCTATTTGTTAACTCGGCGTAGGTTTCAAGCAAAATTACATGTTTTTTAATAAGAGTTTTCTCGAGCCCCTTTAACATAAATTTTGGCATGCGGGCAATTTTTAATATTTCTCTACCAGATAATGCTCCGAAAATAGACGAGATGAAAGTAGATATCGCTAAAATCAGGATAAATACATCCTGTCCGGTTTTGATAAAAATATAAAGTAATACCCAGACAATTATCGCGAAAAGAGCCGAAGTCGCGATATAATCCCGAAGTTTGGAACTTAGTGGTAAGTAACGTACTAAAACGCACGTTATTGACATTACGCCAATGCCGAGTATTGCGAGTACGTCAACTAGCACGCAATTTCCTCCTAAGAACGAAAACTGCGCGGATAGATAGGAGTCCGCTAACACACGGATAAATGAAAATGATCCATCCATGCTCGTCGAGAACCCCACCCAGATATAGGAAGAGAATCCCCACAGATAGTATTGTGCCACCAATGAAGCCCAATCCTATGGGCATTAAAAGCCTAGGAAAGCGAAGGAATTTCAGGGCCTTGAAAACGTTGAGAACGGAGTAAATGACAAGCACAAGCCCAAAACTCACAAACAAAACAATCAATGACTCAAACATTTTCTTCCTCTTTCCATTCTTTAGGGTTACACCTCGATAACATTTCGCACGTTTTGCAAATAATTAGTCGCGATAACTTTCTTCTCTTCTCATCATCAAGCACTGCCCGCACCCAATATCTTAAGGCCAAATCTAAATTTAAATTATTGTTTTAAAGAAATCCCAATATTATTGCGATAGGAAATATAAATGTTGGCAGCGTGGATATTTCAAAATATTTTCTTCCTGTTACCTTACCAAAGTCTTTTTGAAAATAGAAAAGACACAGAAAAGTAATAATGGAACCGACTATACCCGCGACCCAGTAAAGAATATTCATACGACCGAAGAAACCTGCTAAGAAAAACAAAAAAACGGCGAATGTTCCAAAAAAAGCGGCTACGTAAAACGATTTGTTAATACCAATCTGCATAGGAAGCGTAACACGTCCGGATTTTTTGTCTGAGTTCATATCAATAATATCAGCAACATTTTTCGCAGTCATGTGCGTAGAACCTATATGCAAAGACAGGAGTACGAGAACGAGGTCATATCTCCATCCAACCGCTGATGTCCACCCGCCTATGAATGCTACAATAACCACGGATGCTATTGTAAGACTCGCTAAAATGCCTCTCGCATTCGTTCGGATAGGGGGAGCAGAAAATATGTAAGTGTGAACAACGGCAATTGTCGCTAAAATTTTAACCGGGAGATTCAGAGGCATGATTAAGATTAAGATTGCCGCAATAATGTAATCCAAACCGATAACAATTTTGACTTGCTTTAAAGTTAACAATTTTGCAGGGATAGGCGCAGTTGGCCTGCCAGTTTTATCTGATTCTCTGTCGGTGTAGTCATTTATTGGGTGAGCTATACACTGTATAAACCAGAATAAGAGACCCACCTCCAACATCAGAACCAAATCAAACCTGCCCGCTAAGGAAATCCCGGCAATAGAAATAAGAAACGCCATTACAGAAAGCTGTGGCCTGTGTATCCAAAATACTCCCTTCGTTATTTTCTTCATGTCGTGATTTTGAATTTTGTCACCCTCGCTTTTCAATTTTCCTCCTTCAGTTTGATTGGTTCTATATAACGTTATCGAACTTTTAGTCCATACACCATACCGTAAATCAGTCATACCTTAATCTTTTCCATTTCCTTCTCTATGTCCGCTAATTGCCTGTTCGAAAAGCTGTTTGGGTCTACCGTGACCAGCAGATTGGATTTGCTTTTGGTCATTATCTTCTTCACCCCTTTCAGCCAACCCATCACTCGCTTGAAACCATTCGCCATCACCATGGAGTCTATACAATCGACAAATACCACGCCCTTCCCCTTTCCAAAGAATTCAGAGATCGTGGCAGTGAGTTCGTCAAGTTTGTTCGGAGGTATCGTTTCCCCTTTCGCATATCTCTCGAAAGTCACCCAAACAATGGACACTCCTTCCAACCCGTAGGTCTTCCTGACCTCCCGCGGATCTGTGCCCGTGAGGCATAAGGTCCTAGCGTATTTCGTCAGTCCGGTGAAGAATTTGTAGCTCTTCTCGACGCCATCCCCCATGATGAAGTAGATGATGCCCCCCTTCAACCTGTATTTATTGGGCAAGATGCTTTTGAGGATAGCGTCCAAAACATCCTTGGGTAACTCAACATCTTCAGGTATTGCGTCCATAATCCCGTAGGTAGAAAAGAAGTCCCCATGTTTGCGGAGCATTCCCTTGAACCACCCATCAGCGGTTTTTTTGGATTTTTTCCTCGTAGTTAGGTATACATCAATGAACACATCTTTGTAATAGGCTCTTGCTTCGGTTGCCCAATCATGTTCATCAAGATATTCCAGAGTTTTTTCCGCCGGTCCCAGCAAATTCAAAGAATTCAACTGACCTGAATTAAGAGTTATTTTCTCCTTTTCAAAAGAAACAACTTTTTTCAACCCTGTTACTCCTAGGAATCTATTAAACTCTACGACGTTTTGACCAAGTTCCTTGCCGGGGGTCACCTCTAAGAGCTTGTTTAGGAATAGGGGATAACCAAAGCGGATTTTTGAGGGAATAATTTTTTCCGCTGGCAGGGATATAGCGTAGGCTATGAAAAGGAATGCTGCGGCCAATAATATCCCACCAACCGGTGGAAATTGGGGGTTCATACTTATAGCAATGTTTGTTATACCCATACCAATGCCATAGAAAACACCATAACCTGCCAAGATAAGAGCGTATTTTTTTCTTAAGGCCCGTACCAAGGAACGCCTTACTCTAATAGCTAAAATAATGATCATAGCAAAAAGATAGACACCGCTGAAAATAGAATAAATCATAAACCATGGGCTATGAAGCGTATATGACCATCCATAACTAGTCCAAATGACATCGAATGGCGCGAGTGCAAATAGACTTATTCCCAAGATAAATGTTGGAACTGCGACGAAAGGATAGTACCATTTTTCGTCTTTAATATAAAGTATTGTGGAAATGAGGAATCCTTGGACTAACGGGGCAAAAAGCATTACTAGCCTAAATAGATCTTTTGATAAAGCCGCAGTCGATGCATTTCTATGAAGGAATGCAAATAGAGCCCACATCGAAACTGAAAACCCAAATACGAAGAAAAATTGGTATGTGCGGCTCTTCATTCGTTTGCTAAAAACGTACGTTGAAATCAATAAGGCGAGCACGAAGCCGATGAGATACTGTACGCTCCATGAGTCTAAATACAAACTTGGTAAGGTTACACCCCCCTCAACATATCCGCAACTTCAATCTTTTCTGGTGGAATAATTTTGGGTGGTTTTATCTGGCCCATTGCTGACCCATCTTTTGATTTTTTCATAGTATACCTCAGAAACGCACCTTTTCTCAGGTACTCTACCTTTACAACTTCAGAAGGATCTTTTATTTTAAAGCCTTTTATATAATCATTAAAATCGGAATAAGTTTCAACTAACGCATTAAAGATACGTTTTTCAGCCTCCCTCTCCGAGTATTGCCATGTGTTTTCCATCAGAACACGAATTTTTTCCTTGGGTTTTACATCTTTGATTATGGCCCACTTATCTGTTGATGAGAGCCCCGCTCTTTTTAGTGCATTTAGCGCTATATCATGGGTCATCCTAAACCAGCCGTAAACATTCAAGATGTCTACGGTTCTACCCGCAAAATCAAAAATCGGGTTTCCATCTTGGAAATCTATTAATTTTAGTAAATCGCCAATTCGATATCGTATGAGCGTAGAGCCAAAGGGTGTTCCTACAACTTCGTAAACATTGCCTTTTGATAGCTCGTCTATTTTTTTAATTTCTCCTTTTTCGTTAAGAAATTCATAGAAGCCAGTTCTTAAGTCAAACACCAAGTCCGATTTTCTATCGGGACGTCCATGTGCTCCGAAGCCCAATTCCGTACTACCGTAGTCATTTAAATATTCTACACCAAGCTCATCTTTAAAAAAATCGAGATAAAGCTTAAGGTCAACCCCTCCACCAGCTATGCCTTTTAGGGGCATCAATTCGCTTATCTTTTTACATTTTTTACCTCTTATTTTACACTTAAGCCAAATGATAAACATGATCAATTTCAGAAAACCAAAATTCATCGACTGGTAGTACTCTTTGAAAAATGATTCCTTGTCTGAAAGGTATTCATAAGTAAGATGTATTCCTGCTGGTAGGCCGCCAAAGTAATCTATCCTCGTGCCCTTTTCTATCGCTTTGAGTCCAAGCATGACCTTTTTTCTAAAATTTAGGATATTATCTGTGACCTCAAGTGGTGGGATAGGCTTTAGAAAACCTAAACTGTGTACGACAATATACCCGCTTATGTATGGTACAGGAGGGCCGACGTTCAGTACTTTATCGCCTTTTTTTATCTTTGTCGTGCCCCGCTCGTCGGTGCAAGCGATGACAGTCGCAGCCATGATGCTATTCCTACAATTTTCCCAAAACTCTTTACCGTGCGCAAACCACTTGCTCTCACCAGTCGTGCCACTGGTCTTTGCGCAAAAAGCGTACTCATCCACCATCCACCCATCAAGCATTGGTACCGCTTTTCTACTAATTCTATCGTAATAGTTCCACAGTGATTCTCCTTTCCTTCTCGGCACAGTTTCACTTAATCTTTCTATTCTAGCCCCGAAGTCGTGGAGTATCGGATAATCATCATAAGTCGTTAATGGCACGTCCTCCAGCTTCTTTGCTCCTTTCGGGCACAGTTTTTTTGCCATTTTCGTCTTCTTCCATTTTTCAAAGTATTTTTGCATTTGATTATTGTTGTATTCTACCTGCTCCGAAAACGGCTTGTCGAAGAAAGAGCAGTATTTCCTCCAGAGTTCTTCACCTTCCTTCAACCCAATCACCTCATTTCAAATAACATCTATTTTTACCCTTTTAAAGCCTCATATAACGCAGATAACCCCCCTCCAAAATGCGTTTTAATTACCAATTGCCAAAATTTAAACAAATTTTTGGTAAAATCGACGCTAATTATCTCAAAATTGAACCAAAGCCTAGAATAAACACGCTACTGCAAATCAGGTCAAGCTCCTCGAATCGACCCGAGCGGTAGCGCCGTGCCTAACCCTTTGCTCACAAACGGTAACCTGAAATTTCCAATTTTCTTTTTATCTACAAATCTTCTTTACAGTTTTGACTAAATCCTCGTTATCAAATGGCTTCGCTATGTAATCTGCGATATTCAATTTACGTAACTTCTCCTTTCCTATCCCGCCAAATTGCGCAACGGTGAGAAATACTACCGGGAGGGACACTAATCTGGGATCTTTTCTAATTCTTGCACACAGTTCCCTACCATTCATCTCGGGCATAAAGAAATCCATTAAGATTAAATCAACCGATTCATTTTTCAATTTATCCAAACATTCTTGACCACTTAACGCGGTCAGCACTTTGAACCCTTCGGCCTCCAGAGTAATTTTTACCGCTTCACAAATGTTAGGCTCATCATCGACAATCATTATCTTATTCGGCATTTTTTCACCTAATATAAATTTTTTTTATTGTATTTAAACTAACGTCTCGCAAGAGTATCCCCCATCTGATCTAGCCCCCGTTGGATATTCTGTATCGAAGTGGCATAGCTGAAACGCGCATGCCCCTCACCGTAGGGACCGAAGCCGCTGCCGGGCACCGCGGCAACGCCTGCCTCGCGCAACAGGAATTCGCAAAAATCTAAGGATGAAATTCCCGGTTTTTTGATTCTGGGGAATGCGTAGAAGGCACCCGCAGGCTTTATGCATTCAAATCCATCAATCGAGTTTAGCCCATTGACGATTACATCTCGACGCTTTCGATATTCATCACGCATCTCACGGACGCAATCCTGAGGACCGCGCAGAGCCGCTACGCCCGCGGCTTGTACAAACCCCGCTGCGCACGTTGTCGATGCCTGCTGTATTTTGTTTATCTCCGCGATCAATTCGACCGGTGCAACCGCGTAGCCCAGACGCCAGCCTGTCATCGCATAAGCTTTCGAAAAACCGTTGATGTAAATCGTGCGCTCAGCCGTGTTTGGCAGCGACATCACGCTCACGTGTTTTCCTTCGTACACCAAACAATCGTAAATCTCGTCGGATAGTATCCAAATATCGTGATTGATGGCAAGATCAATGATGGACTGAAGGTCTTTTTTTTGCATGACCGCGCCAGTTGGGTTGTTAGGATAGTTGAGCAAGATCATCCGTGTATTGTCAGTTAGCGCCTCTTGCACATGTTCTACCTTCACCTTGAACTCATCAGATTGTTTACTCTCTATGAACACAGGTTTACCCCCAACTATCCGCACCATGGCTTCGTAAGTCCAACACGGGCTGGGAATTATCACTTCGTCTCCGGGGTCAAGCGTTGCGGCCAAGGTACAGAAGATAGCGTGTTTCGCTCCCGGAGTAACTATCACGTTTTTTGCATCCGTGGAAATGCCCTTCGTGGCTAAGTGCTCCGTGATCGCTTCACGTAACTCGGGCAGGCCTGCACTCGGCGTATATTTTGTCATCCCGCGCGCGAGGGCCTCCTCCGCGGCCCGCTTGATGTGGGCCGGCGTATCAAAATCTGGCTCGCCAACCTCCATGTGGACGATATCCTTTCCTTGGCGCTCGAGTTCCTTGGCGAGGTTCAAAACTTTAAACGTGCTTGAGGGAGGGATTTCTTTCATACGCTTGGCTGGCCTCAATCTCACACCCGCTAGCATTTTAGGTGTACAATATTAAATCTACTTGGTTACATGCACTGGATAGACCGCGTCGCAAAAACCTTGCTCAAACAGAGCAAAACACACGTTATCGCCAGCGGAATCTCCGTTTCCGGCCACATCCACATCGGTCATTGTAATGATGTCTTCATAGCTGACGGGGTCCGAAGGGCGCTTGAGGAGTTAGGGGGAGAAGGGGAAGCTTTTTGGTACGCCGACGATTTCGACCCCATGCGCCGGATACCTTGGCCGTTGAACGAGGGTGAGTTGGCTGAGAGATATAAGCAGTACCTGGGTGTGCCCTACATCGATATCCCCTCGCCCGACCCTAAGTACAAAAACTTCGTCGATTACTTTGCGCGCCCATTCATCGAATCACTCGACGATTTCGGAGTCGATGTGAAGGTTTACTCAGGTGCAGAAATTTATCGAAGTGGGGAGATGGCGGGCCCAATCCGAATCGCCCTCGAGAAAGCCGACAAAATTCGCGCGATCCTCAACCGATACCGTTCCAAATCATTGCCTGAGGACTGGCTACCTTATGATGCATTGTGCGAGAGATGCGGTAAGCTTGCAACTACTCGATCGTACAGCTGGCACGATAACTACGTAAGTTATAGGTGCGAGGAATCTGACTACGTTGACGGCTGTGGTTATGAGGGTGAGGCCGATTTCACCAAAGGCCAGGGTAAACTGACTTGGCGGGTGGAGTGGCCCGCGCGCTGGAAGTTGCTCGGCGTCACTTGCGAGCCTTTCGGCAAGGATCATGCGGTCGTTGGTGGAAGTTACGATACGGGCAAATTAATCGCAAAACAAGTTTTCGGATACAAAGCCCCTTATCCCGTGCCCTATGAATGGGTCAGCCTCAAGGGCATGCAGATGTCTTCTTCGAAAGGAGTTGTGTTCACACTTCCCCAATGGCTGGAGATAGCCGAGCCTGAGCTTCTGCGCTACTTCATCTTTAGGAGTAAACCTATGAAGGCCAAGGATTTCGACCCAGGGCTAGCGCTGCTGGACCTTTACGATGAGTACGACCTCATGGAGCAGGTTTACTTCGGCATGGTGGAAGTGGGTGCCCGAAAAAAGGAACAGTTCAGGCGCATCTACCAGATTTCCCAGCTTCACGAAACGCCAAAGCGACCTGTGCAACGTGTGCCATTCAGATTTGCTGCGGTGCTGAGCCAAGTTATGCGAGATGAAAAGCAGACAATCAAAGTTTTAACTTCCAGAGGAATGCTAACGGACCCAAGCGAATTTGATATTAAACTAGCCCTCCGCCGCTTGAGTTGTGCGCAAAATTGGGTGCCGAAACATGCGCCCGAGCGATTGCGGTTCAAAGTTGCTGAAACCCTGCCTGCCGAAGCTGCACGGCGCCTCACCCAAAAACAAAAACAGGGCTTAACGCAGTTGGCTGCCGATATATCTTCGCGCGATTTCACTCCGGTCGAACTTCACAACCACATCTACCAACTTGCCCAGAAAATCGGTCTAAAAGTACCCGAGTTATTCAAAGCTATTTATCTCGTCTTGCTGGGTCGGGAGTCCGGCCCCCGAGCAGGCAGCTTCATATCGGTTCTTGATAAGGAGTTCGTCATCTCGCGCCTTAAGGAAGTTACTTCTTGAGTCGAACTTTCATCTCCGGATGGCTCTCCACCAACCGCTTGAAAACCTCCTCAAAGCTTTCATCCGGCAAAAGTGCGCGTTGAATAAAAATTCCGGTATGGCCTACATCTTCCCTACGGGTTAGGACTTGCACGCGCTCCCGAACGATCCCCAAGCTAACATTGACACGCTTCGCCGCCTCAGCTTCTTTACCAATAACTGGACTTTCGACGTGCCCTCGTGGTGTAGGCTCGATCAACATCAGGCGCTTGTCGACACCCGGCACGCGAACTGTTTGCCTGACTTGCTCAAGGTTCACCGCGCCCCCGAAATAATAGAACTCAGCCTCTAGTTTTTTTGGCCCCACAAGCGGGAAGGTTATCGAACGGTCTTCTTCGATGTAAATATGCGCCTTCGGGAGCTGCCAAGGGGTTGCCATGACTATCTCCCGCCTCATCGGCTCGAACTTGGCCTCGTGAAGGGCTATCTCAATCTTGTAGGATGGCACGACGTAAGGGAGAAAAACATCTATATCGCTACCTTTGCTGACATCACCTCGGGCGACGCTCCCGTGGACGATCGGATTAAACCCTCGCTTCACTAAGGATTCCATCAATTCCAGCGCGCGCGTTCGTAGACCCTTGAAAAGTTGCCAGCGCTCTTCGTTATACACAACTTCGGCAACATCGGCGGCGTGAACTGGCTTGACCATATCAAAGCCCTGCGCTACGGTCGCCTACCAAGAAGGTTTTTTCTGAGAGCGAGAAATTCATCAGCATCACCTCAAACTTTCATCAATCCATTTTAAATATTCGGTTGACCCGCGTTCGATTGGAACCACCAAGATTTCGGGCACCTCATAGCTGTGCAATTCTTTGATGCGCGGAATTAAGCGATCGAGTTTTTTGTTGGAGGTTTTTATCAAGAGTAGAACTTCCCTCGTTCGCTCAAGCTTCCCGCGCCATCTGTAAGTTGAACTTACACTGGGCAGAGCGCTCACGCAGGCCGCGAGCTTTTCCGACACCAACTTCTCGCTAAGCCGCTTCGCTTCCGAGCGATTTTTCACCGTTGTTAACACCAGCGAAAACATGTGCTCCAACAATTGAGCTGAGCACAGAGGTTTAAACTTTGTCGTTTCTATAGACTACAGTGACTCAAATGATAGAATGGGTGCTACTTGCTATAGCTCTGCTTCTATTCTGGGGCTTCATAATCCTAGCGAAGCGCCGATATCATCTCGAAAAGCGGGGCTTTGCGATTTCCCCCGGAGTGCTGATGTGGCGCACTAAATATGGTTTAGAATTCATTGACCGGGTTGGCCGCTCTCACAAGCGAGGATGGCGCATTTTTGGAAATGCGGCCACAGTTGTGGGATTCGGACTTATGGTGTTCATGTTTGTAATCATCATATTAAATGCGGTTGTTATCCTCACATACCCAAAAATAGAGGCCGCTGCCGCTGGCGTGAGGCTTGTGATACCGGGAGTAACTATCCCACTTTGGGAAGGTTTGATAGCAATGTTCAGTTTGCTCATTGTACACGAGTTTTCACATGGATTCCTGCTTCGAGCGCAGGGGATACCAACGAAATCAGTGGGAGCCATGGTGTTCATAATCATTCCAGGGGCATTTGTTGAGCCCGACGAGAAACGTCTGAAGAAAGCGCCCATCCTGCAGCGCCTTAGAGTGTACGGCGCGGGGTCGTTCGCAAATATCCTTTTTGCACTACTTTGTTTGGCTATCATCCTAATTGTAGTCGTTCCACGTCCTGGTGTTTACGTTCTGGGAACAGGTGAAAACTCTCCAGCGGAAAACGCGGGTATACAACCGAGTATGCGCCTGTTCTTGATTAACGGTATTGAGATGGATACTTGGCAGGATTACTACGACTTCACAGATAATATACGCCCCGGGGAAAACTTCAGTATTGTGGCAGATGAGAGACTATTTATTCTTACCACAATTGCGCGCGAGGATAATG
>JAOUPD010000086.1 GCA_029880065.1 Hadesarchaea archaeon | reverse complement strand
CGGGGATGATAGGTACCCCGGGAGTGGCTGCGACCGTTTTTGACATACTTGGACAGGCGGACATCAAAGTGCTCATGATTTCCCAGAGTTCCTCGCAGGCGAACATCAGCTTCGCCGTCGACCGAAAGCAACTAGATGCCGCCCTCCGCGCTTTACGTGCAGAATTCGCTAAACGTCAGATTGACTGGAGCATCACCTACGACCAAAATGCGAGCATCATCGCAACGGTTGGGGCTGGGATGAAGGGAAAGCTCGGAGTCGCTGCGCGGGTTTTCAATACGATTGGACGCAACCAGGTAAACATTCTAATGATTGCCCAAGGATCCTCGGAGCTAAATATCTCGTTCGCCATCAATGAGCGAGACGCGGCTAAAGCTGTGCGTGCTTTACACGACGAATTCCGATTGGGCAGAGGTCGTTAATTGGGCACTTGTCACACAGCGGATTGCGAGCGAGACAGTAACGCCGGCCGTGTTGAATCAATAGCACGTGAGCCTCGCCGCGGCGGCCGGTAGGCGTGAGCTCCTCGAGATCAGATCTGACTTCTTCGTAGTTTGCCTTAGATGGGGCGAAACCAAGACGCTTTGAGATCCTAAAAATGTGGGTGTCAATCGGCAGCACGTCACGCCCTGCCCCGAAGACCAGTAGCACATCAGCTGTCTTGTAGCCAATGCCAGGCAGAGAGAGCAACTCCCGGCGAGCCTCCTCAGGCGGTTTTTGAAGCAAGGTGCTTAGGTTCCCGTGATATCGCTCGAGCACTATGCGCGCTAGCTCCTTCAGGCGCTTAGATTTCATCCGATAGAGGCCAGCAGGTTTGATTAACTTTTGGATCTCCCGTACCTCCGACCTCGCGAGCTGTTCAGGCGTCCGAAACTTAGCGACGAGCCGGTTATAGGCTGCACGGGTGTTGCGCCAGTTGGTGTTCTGTGAGAGCACCGTTCCAACCAATAAGAGAAACGGGTCATTGGTGTAACGGCGCCAGAGCTCGAACTCAGCACCCAAACGATTCAAAATTGCTACCATAAGGCGCCGCTTACATTTTAAATCGTCCGCCGCCCTAGCTCGATTGGTGACCGACTTGAGCGCCATCGAAATCCTCTATTTAATTCTCCTCGTCGGTTCTTTGGCTTTTGGGCTGGAGGCGCTGCTCTTAGGTCTGGGAGGCAAACTCATGGTGCTTTACCGCCGTCGAAAGTTCAAAACAATTGTGATTGCCTTGGCGATCGGACTCGCAATCGTCGGCCCCGCAATCGTCACATCCATGGCGCTCGCACTTGAACCGCTCTACTTCTGCGTGATGGTGCTCGTATACATGTTCGTGGCAAGTAGGATCATCCATGTATTTGGGGCGAAGCTGACCCGAACGTCTCCGCTGTCTTTGCCACCACACCCACAAGAGGAAGAACTCAAAACAATGCTCAAAAAACGTGGATTTGAAAAACTCTTGAGAAAAAGAAAAAGATAACTTACTGATTTCACGCGGAGGGCTTGCTCATTCAAAAGTAAAATTAATCTGGTCCCTTATATCCCACTCTTTGCTTAAGCTCTTCCACACTTTCAGGATTAAGCAAAGTCATTGTATTCCCTATAGGTTCATTCATCACCAAAGCTTTCAAGATTCGACGCATAATCTTACCGCTGCGTGTCTTTGGCAGCTCGTTTGCGAAAATTATTCGCTCGGGTCTAGCTATGGGCCCCATGGTTTTATCCACATGTTTCACTAATGCCTTCGTCAACTCATCGGACGGTTGAAATCCTTCCTTAAGAATCACATACGCAACTGGAGTCTCGCCCTTGATTTCATGAGGCTTAGCCACTATTGCACTCTCTGTTACTGCCTCATGTCTATTCAACGCATCCTCTAACTCGGCCGTCGATAAACGATGCCCCGCGACCTTCATCACATCGTCGACTCTGCCGGTAGCGCGAATGCCATTATACGGCATTTTCCTCGCCCCATCGCTAGTGAAGTAAAACCTATTTTGATAACGATTCCAATAAGTTTCTCGATATTTTTCGTCAGCTTTGTAGAGCCCCCGGAACATGCCCGGTGCAAATGGCGGCAGCTGCACGAGGTAACCGCTATTCCCCTCTTGTAAAATTTTGCCCTCTTCGTTGACAACTTCGTGCCTAGTGCCCGGAAAACTCCTGCCAGCGATGCTCGGGATGAATGGGCCGATGCCCGGAAGCGACATTATCAGCGTCCCCCCAGTTTCTGTTTGCCACCACGTGTCGGTGATCGGGCACCTGCCGCCACCAATGACGTTGAAATACCACATCCAAGCTTCTTTGTCTATCGGCTCGCCCACCGTGCCCAACAAACGAAGGCTGCTCAAATCGTGCTTCTTAGGCCATTCATCGCCCAGTTTCACAAACATCCTAATGGCGGTTGGAGCTGTGTAGAGAATCGTGACACCATACTTCTCAATAATATCCCACCATCGATCGGGCGCTGGATAATCCGGGGCGCCTTCGTAAACAAGCATCGTGGCGCAGTTCAGAAGCGGACCATAACACGCGTAGGAATGGCCGGTAATCCACCCTATATCGGAGGTACACCAAAAGATATCGTCATCGTGTATATCAAACACCCAGCGGGTTGTCCAGTAAGCTTGCGTCAGATAGCCACCAGCTGTGTGGATGACTCCCTTCGGTTTTCCAGTAGTGCCTGAAGTATACAAATAGAACAATGGCTCTTCCGCGTCCATCTCCTCGGGCTCGCAAAAAGTTTCAGCTTTTTCTATTAACTCGTGCCACCAGTAGTCCCGCCCATCAACCATTTTTACCCCATTCCCTGCGCGCTTTACAATGACAACCTTCTCGACTTTTGTGTTTTTTATTCCCTCGTCAGCACTTGCCTTGAGATCCACCACTTTGCCCCGCCTGTAGTAACCATCTGAGGTTATGAGGACTTTTGCTTCAGCATCTTCAAGCCTAATGTGAAGTGAATCGCTACTAAAAGCTGAAAACACGACGCTGTGGGGCGCCCCAATGCGAGCACATGCTAAAAGGGCTATCTGGACTTCTGGAATCAATGGCAAGTAAATCCCGACTCTATCGCCCCGCTTCACGCCTAAACTTTTGAGAACGTTGGCAAAGCGATTAACTTCCCGGTAAAGATCATCATAAGTTAGTACGCGAGCTTCCTCGTTAGGTGGCTCAGGAACCCATATTATCGCCTTTTTATCTCCCTTGCCAGCCTTCACATGTCGGTCAACCGCATTATAGCATGCGTTCAATTTTCCGCCTATGAACCATTTGATATACGGCGGCTCCCAGCGGTAGGGCTCATCCCATCGTTTGTACCATTCGAGACCCTCCGCGGCACGCTCTTCCCAAAATGCTATCGGATCCCCTGCGGCTTTTTCATAGATTTTTTCATCGGTCACCCAAGCTTTACGCTTAAGTTCCTCTGAAGGCCAAAACACACCTTTTTCATTTGGATTTTCAACGACCCATTTGACCGGTTTCGTGGGGTTTGACATAACAATCTAAGAAAGTTAGACTCTCGATTATTTAAAGTTTTATCTATTTTGCGCTGAAAGTACCGCAAAATCATAAATTTGTGCGTGGAGTTAATCTTGCGGCGATTCATACCCTCAATTAAACAAACTTAAGGATTTATCTTCGAAATTTTGTAAATCTTTATCAAATAAGCGCTATATTTTATATAATTAGTACGAAAAATTACCTAAACCACGATATTTGGCCGAACCGAAAGTAGCAAGTAGGGTGTGTAAGTTCATTATATGGTTAATATGCCTGAAGTGAAAACTCGAATCCAGAATATAGTGGTATCTGTCACCTACGAGGGTGTCGAGTTCAATCTCGAAAAACTGGCAAAATGCTTAGAGAATACTCGTTATGATCCTGAAATTTTTCCGGGCATAGCTTATAGATCGGAGGTTCCCCGCGCATCTTTCCTGATATTCAGTTCCGGAAAGATGAATTGCGTTGGTGCCAAAAGTATGAAAGATGCTAGACTTGCAATCAAAAACCTGACCAAAAAACTCCGAAGGTCCGGTGTAAAGATTAAATCAGAACCCCAAATCAAAATTCAAAACATCGTGGCTTCCCTTGACTTTGGCAGAGGGTTCGATCTGGAAGAAATTGCTAGGAATTTCGAAACCACTGAGTATGAGCCAGAAGTTTTTCCCGGACTGGTATTTAGGCTCGATGACCCAAAAGTTGTGATTCTGCTCTTTGTATCTGGGAAAGGCGTTTGCGCGGGAGCAAAAAGCAAGAAGGATGTCGAGAGGGCCGCCAAGAGGATGACTGATCTAAGGCTGCCGCGAGGATGATCAAAACACTTCGGCGTAGAGTTAAACCAACGAAACGGTGATATTAGGAGGTGCCAGAATAACACTTCTGCAATTCTGTGATTAGTTCCTTCACTACCGGAAATTCCCTAGTATACAGCTTTAAATCCTTGCAGA
>JAOUPD010000019.1 GCA_029880065.1 Hadesarchaea archaeon | reverse complement strand
CGAGCCTACGTTTGATGAAACTCCCGAGCAGATCGCCTAATAGTGCGCCTAGGGCGAGCAGGAAGCCGAGCAAAAGATAGTGTGAGAAATCTTCGGCAATAAGGCCTTGAATTAGTCCAACCATGGTGCCGGTCGCGATGCCGGCAACGAGCCCACCCCACGTTTTACCTGCTCCGAAAATTGGGCGGCCATCGGTAAATTTTTTGCCGCCATCGATTTGCTTGCCTCCACCCAGCACCACCGGCGTAGCATTCGCCACGTAAGCGGGCAAGATGAACCAAAGCGCCCAGGCGATTAGGTCAAGTATTTCTTTACACACTTTTTCACTACCTCTCCCACAGGGACTTGTATCTCTAAAACTTATATCGATGATTTAAATATCTCCCCTTTCAATTGGTAAACGATTGAATGAGCGGAAAATTGCTTAAAAAGACGAAGAGTCTTTGCCCCGAATGTATGAAGGTCATAGAGGCGGAAGTGGTCGAGGAGGACGGTAAGGCGCTGATAAAGAAGGAGTGTCCTAAGCACGGCAAATTCGAGGACGTTTACTTCTCGGATGTTAAGATTTACAAGCGGTTTGAAAAGTTCGCGGAGATTGGCGATGGAATTGAGAACCCGCGTACGAAGAATCAGCAAGGGTGCCCGTTCGACTGTGGTATATGTCCTAACCATAAATCCCACACGGTTCTCAGCATTATCGATGTCACCAATCGTTGTAACTTGCGATGCCCGATATGCTTCGCAAATGCAGCTGCAGCTGGCTACGTCTACGAGCCGACATTTGAGCAGATAAAAGAGATGCTGAGAAATCTACGCGCCAACAAGCCAGCGTCCCCCCCAGCGATTCAGTTCTCAGGGGGAGAGCCCACCCTTCGAGATGATCTGCCCGACATCGTTCGCGCGGCGAAGGAAGCAGGTTTCTGGCACATCGAGGTGAACACCAACGGTATACGACTCGCCCAAGATATAGATTTCATAAAGCGGCTGCGTGAGGCGGGAGTTAGCACCATCTACCTGCAGTTCGATGGAATGACCCCCGAGGCAACGATCAAGGCTAGAGGTGCGGACATTCTCAGCCTGAAGTTCAAGGCGATCGAGAACTGTCGTAAGGCCGGTCTTACGAGTATAGTGTTAGTGGTTACGCTTGTCAAGGGGGTTAACGACGATCAATTAGGAGACATCATTCGCTTTGCTGCGAAAAACAAAGATATCGTGCGATGCGTGAACGTGCAGCCTGTGTCTTTTGCTGGTAGGATTTCGCAGAAGGAGCGTAAGCGGTGGCGCATAACCATTCCTGATTTTATGAAGGCAGTTGAGCGACAGACTGATGGGCAGATTAAGACTTCTGACTTTTATCCCGTCCCCTTCACGCTGCCGATTTCACGTTTCACCAGTGTGTACGCGGGCGGGGAGTTCGTGAAATTCACCTGTCACGAGCATTGTGGCGCTGCGACCTATGTTTTTGTCGAAGACGGGAATATCATCCCGGTGACGCGGTTTGTGGATGTAGAGACGCTCTTTGGGCTCCTCGATAAATATGCAGCGGAGCTGAAGAAAGGAGGTTTTGCTGTTAAAGCAAGAGTACTAGCGAAGATGATTGAGAATGTGCCCGGCACCATTGACATGTCGAAGGCGCCAAAGGGCCTTGACCTTCCGAAAATCCTGCTCAAAGTCCTGAGAACCGGGAGCTATGACGCGCTGGTGGAGTTCCACGAAAGGGCGATTCTCTTGGCGTGTATGCATTTTCAAGATGCCTATAACTTTGATTTAAATCGCATAGAACGGTGCGGTATCCACTATGCCGTACCAGATGGGCGCATCATTCCATTTTGCACATACAACAGCATCCATCGCTCGGAAGTTGAGCGGAAGCTGGGGGTTCCGCTGAGCAAGAAGGGCCCAAAGTAAAGCTTTAATACGAGTAAATCTTTTGAGTTAAGATAGAAAATCATCTAGTAGATAGATTTAGGGGAGGGATTTTATGGCAAGCCAGTTAGGAGGACAGCAGATACTGATTTTGCCTGAGAAAGTTCAGCGCTACCTAGGGCGGGATGCCCAGCGTATGAACATCATGGCCGCACGGGTGATCGCTCAGGCAGTACGTACCACTTTGGGGCCGCGCGGGATGGACAAGATGCTCGTCGACAGCTTGGGTGACGTTACTATAACCAACGATGGCGTGACCATTCTGGAGGAGATGGACGTTGAACATCCCGCGGCGAAAATGATGGTAGAGATTTCGAAGGCACAAGAGGAGGAGGTGGGCGATGGCACAACTACGGCCGTGGTACTTGCGGGAGAGCTTTTGAAAATGGCAGAGGAGTTACTTGAGCAAGACATCCACGCCACGGTCATCGCATCTGGGTACCGGAAGGCAGCCGAAAAGGCAAATAAAATTTTGGATAAAATAGCGACTGGTGTTCAAAGAGGAGAAGACAAGATATTGAGAGAGATCGCCATTACCGCGATGAGCGGCAAGGGGGCTGAGGTACGAGGGGAAAAGCTTGTTGAACTCTGCGTTAAAGCGGTTAAGCAGATCGTGGAGGAATCCGATGGCAAGCTCGAGGCGGATATCGATAACATCAAGATAGAGAAGAAGAGCGGGGGAGGTTCAGCCGATTCCCAGCTCATTCAGGGCTTGGTGCTCGACAAAGAGGTTGTCCACCCGGGCATGCCGAAGCGTGTCGAGAAGGCGAAGATAGTTCTCCTCAATCTAGCCTTGGAGGTCAAAGAAACAGAAACTAGTGCTAAGATAAACATAACCGATCCTGAGCAACTCCGGAGCTTTCTCGATGAAGAGCGACACATGCTTCAAGAGATGGTGGAGCAAGTGAAGAAAACAGGAGCGAACGTCGTGCTTTGTCAAAAGGGCATCGATGACCTCGCCCAGCACTACTTAGCGAAGGCGGGAATCTTGGCGGTGCGGAGAGTTAAGGAGTCAGATATAGAAAAGCTTGCGCGTGCTACCGGTGGAAAAATCGTTACGAATATCAAGGATCTCACGGCTAAAGACCTCGGGTTCGCGGCACAGGTGGAGGAACGCAAGATAGCGGGCGAAGAAATGATATTTATCGAGGGGTGCAAAGACCCGAAAGCTGTAAGCCTGCTCGTGCGCGGTGGCACCGAGCATGTGGTCGATGAAGCCGAGCGTGCGGTGCACGATGCTGTTTCAGTGGTTTCAGTTGCAGTAGAGGACGGCAAGATAGTAGCAGGCGGGGGTGCTCCGGAGATAGAGGCCGCAAAGGGGCTGCGAGAGTACGCTGGCACGGTGAGTGGACGCGAGGCACTTGCAATTAATGCATTCGCCGACGCGATTGAGGTTATCCCGCGGACCTTGGCGGAGAATGCTGGGCTGGATCCAATAGATATCTTGGTACAGCTGCGCGCGGCCCACGAGAAAAAAGATGGCAAAGATATCGGAATTGATGTGATAAGTGGAAAAGTGACGAACACTCTTAAATTGGGTATCGTCGAACCCCTTCGCATCAAGACTCAGGCAATTAAATCGGCAAGCGAAGTGACGGAGATGATCCTGCGGATTGATGACGTTATCGCTGCTGGAAAACTTGAGAAGGGGGAGATGGGACCAGGACCCGCACCTGGTATGGGGATGGGTGGCATGCCGCCGATGTGATGGAGGATCGTCCATTTTCCCAAAAAAATACACCCGCTTTGAAAAGGCCCGAGTCGTGGGGGCCAGAGCTCTTCAAATATCAATGGGAGCACCTGTGCTCATCGAGGTGCCTGAGGGCGTGGGAAATTCCATTGATATTGCTCTATTAGAGTTCGAGAAGGAAGCGATCCCGATAACCATTGTGCGGAGACTACCGGGTGAATCCGCGTAAGCAATGAAAATAATAGTTCAACTAATTTTTATTCGTTATTAGAAGTTTGTTTAAGTGAGTTTAAGATGATTTATTATTGGTGTCAAGGTGGGCGTCCAGCTTGGCGACATCGTGCTTAAGCAAAAGGTCGAGTTCGAGCAACTTCGCGGGCGGGTAATTGCGATTGACGCGATGAACTCGCTTTATCAGTTTCTCTCTATAATCCGGCAGCGTGACGGGGAGCTTCTAAAAGATTCTAAAGGGAGAATAACATCCCATCTATCTGGCCTCTTCTATCGGACTGCGAACTTAATTGAGGCAGGAATCAAGCCGGTGTATGTGTTCGATGGGGAACCGCCTAAACTGAAGCTGCGTACCGTCAAGCAGCGTCGCGCGGTGAGGAAGGAGGCGGCCAAGGAGTGGGCAACCGCGCTCAAGGATGGCAGAATTAAAGAGGCCAAGAAGTTTGCACAGCGTGCAGGGCGGGTGAACGAGCAGATGATTAAACAAGCGCAGACACTTTTGGGCTATATGGGGCTTCCTTGGGTTCAGGCGCCGGGGGAAGGCGAGGCCCAAGCGGCGCACCTCGTCCAGCGGGGCGATGTTTGGGCGGCTGCGAGCCAGGATTTCGACAGCCTGCTATTTGGAGCCCCGATACTCGTACGTAACTTGGCCATCACTGGCAGGCGGAAGCTACCTGGAAAGGATGTGTACATCGAAGTATTTCCTGAGGTGATTGAACTCCAACCCCTCTTGAATGAACTCAGGGTAACCCAAGAACAGCTGGTGGACATTGGTATCTTGATTGGGACCGATTACAATGTGGGGATAAAAGGTATAGGGCCGAAGAAGGCGCTTGAACTCGTCCGAGAACACGTTTCCATCAAGCAACTTATGAAGACCGAACTTTGGGAAAAATTTGAGGTTGACCCGCTCGAGGTGAGAGATATCTTCTTGAAGCCGAACGTCACAGCTGAATATGAGCTGAAATGGGGCGATCCAGACCCAGAGGGAATTAAAGAGTTCTTGTGCGGGGAGCACGATTTTTCTGAATCAAGAGTTCAGACTGGTATCGATCGATTGCTCAAAGGGCAGCGTGAGCGGGAACAAGTTTCGCTCGAGAAGTGGTTTGGTTAATCCTCAGCCTTCCACCCATATTTTCCAACCAGTGGCACGAAGGAGCATCCCCCTCGCTCCTCAATTTTGAGCTCCCCCTTGGCACGCTTCTCCGCAACCATCCAAGTCTGGAACATGTAGTGTTGACCAACTGGTGCGCCCAGCTTCCCTTTGACTTTCAACTGCTTGAGGAGAGGCTCCGGTAGCTTTGGGGTACAAGCGGTTACGAGGATGCGGTTCCAAGGGGCCTCTTTTTCATAGCCGCATGTCCCATCCCCAACAACGACATGAACCCAGCCATATCCAGTTCGATCGAGGTTCGCACGCCCGAAATCAGCCAGCTCGTCAATCCGTTCTATTGAGAAGACTTTCCCCTTTTGTCCGACAATCTCGGCGATGAGGGCAGCGTTGTACCCAGAGCCGGTGCCCACTTCTAGCACCTTTTGCCCCACCTTGAGGTCAAGCGATTCCAACATGATGGCGATCATGCTGGGGGCCGAGATTGTCTGCCCGTGGCCTATCGAAAGTGGTTGATCGGCATAGGCGTAGTCCCGGATGTTTTCAGGGATAAATTCATGGCGTGGTACTTTTTTGAAAGCGTCAATGATGTCTCGCTTGCTAAGGTAGCCCCATCTGACGAGGCGCTCAACCAACTCCTCGCGCTCCCGTTCGTGCATACAACCAAAATAAATTATCTTCCTTCAAGCTTAAGGGAGTGGGGGAAACATGGGAAAAATCGTTGAGGTCATCACGGCTAGGGGGCATCCACGGGTCACGGCGAGGCACCCAACAACATTAATGATCACGAAGGATGAGGAAGTTGGTCCCAAGGGAGATTGCATAATCGCGGTTGCAGCGAGCAGGGGGGCTGCCGAGTTCAGCGATGATTTTAAAAAAGCCATTAAGTCGGGCGCGGCAGTTACCATCACAATTGAGTCTGGTGGTAGCGTGGAGAAGGTCCGCGCGTTTGGGCATCCTTCATTAACTCTTGAGCATCCGACTGATTTGGTGGTCAGAAAAAGTAAGTTCATTTGTGGGCGCACACTCGCGATTAGAGCAGACAAAGCAGCAGCGGGTCTTTCTAGGAGTTTCGTGAGTAAGCTGCAATCCCTAATGAGCGTGAGAGTGGTGATAGAGGTGGCATTACCGTAGTTCATCGGGGAGAAGATGAGGGATCCCATCCACGATAGGGTAGCGCTTTCTGCATTCAACGCAAACCAGCTCGTTACCTTTGAGCTCAACATCGCGCTTGCAGACTGGGCACGCCAAGATTTTTAGCAGTTGGGGGTTGATGGTTTCTTTCGGCATGCGGATTACCTTAATTAAGTCGATTTAGGAATACTTAAACCGTATTATGAGATGATGGGACTGGAGGTTTGCATTGGCTCGAACCAAGAGATTCACCACCCGGAGGACTCTACTCTTCGCTCTTTTCGTTGTTGTGGTAGTTGCGATAGCAGCATTACTTTTTGCACGTGAGGATCTCTACGCGATGTTCCAAGCCTTGGGCAGAGCCAACCCAATACTGCTGATTTTAGCTTTTGGTGTTTACCTCTTTGGTGTGACCTTCTGGGCAGGTCGCTGGAATGTGACACTTTCAAGGGTTGGACATCAGGTTGGCATGCGCAACCTTTACGTGGTGATTTTCGGCGGGATTTTCATCAACAACGTTACGCCATTTACATATTCTGGTGGTGACCCAGTCGCGCGAGCATATTTGCTGAATAAAACTCAGCGAATTTCATACTCATCCGGCTTTGCCACGATTTTAGGCGAGTTTATATTAGATTTTCCAGTTTTCCTTTCATTTGTGATGATTGGATTATTGCTATCTATTGAATGGACGCCCATTTGGTCAGCATTGGTGATCATGATGTTCTGGGCCGCTATCATTATCGGCTGGAGTCTGCTTTTTTTGCGCGTTCTACGCGGCAAGATGGCAGCGGCACGCATTGGTGGGCTTTTAGCGCGTATCATGGGGTTTTTCCGCAGGCCCGCAAATAAGACAAGGATTACTAGAGGAATCAAAAAGTTCTACGCAGAGGCCGAGGGCATTATAAGCAGTCGGAAGGTAGCATTTTACGTTGTAGCATTTTCTGCGATTTTATGGATATTTGGGATTGCAAGGTTGTTTGTAATTTTCAAAGCGCTTGAGTATGGGTATACCCCCCCCTTGGCGATGTTGGTGTTAGCCACGACGTTACCGTGGATGGCAGGTTTGATCCCTCTCCTGCCCGCTGGAATCGGTACGGTAGATGTAGCTATGATTCTAATTTTCATGAAATTCATGCCGCCGCAGCTTTATCCAGTCGCAGCCGCTGCATGGGCCGTCGAGCGAGCGATTTCGTTTGTTTTCGGCACAGCGGTCGGAGCGGGCGCGCTATCCTACTTGGGTATTCGAGTTTGGGCAAAATAATTATGCGTGGAATTTTGAGTTAAATCAAAAGTAGGATGCGGACTATCGCGAGAAATAATCTTTTAGAATCCCGCATATAACCCAGCCCATCGTAAAGTTAGCACGGTGCACGCTATAACGAAGAACAATCCCTCAATGGCAAGTGTTTTTTTGCTTGTCAGGTAAGTCCAGAAATCGTATGGGAATACAGGGATTCCATAGAACTTTTTGCTGAAGGGGTAAAGTAACAGCCTGCCCTTCTCGTCGAAGCACTCCATCAAGATGTGCAAGATGCCCCCTATCGAGAATGATATTGCGATGGTTAAGCTGCTAGCGACCGTGAAATAATCGAGTAGGAGGTACACAAACGGGAGGAGTATCAGGTAAAAAAACGGGGTGTGGAGGACGCTTGCGGCGTGGAATTCAGTCAAGGCGTTTTTTGGCGTTTTTTTCCTAAGCAAAGTTGGGAGAACATCGAAGTTAGGCGCCCCGCTGCCAAGAAGCAGTGCGAGTAGACTTATGTGATTTGGAAATAGCCCGTAGAGGATAAGCGGGATAGTCGCGTGGGCAATCATCATTTTCTCAGCTCCTGCACCATTCTAACCATGGCGATGATGAATAGGGAAAGAAATGGTATAATTACAACAAGCGTGTAGATTCCCAGCTCGTAGATGACTAATCCCAGCACGATGAGGCCCATCAAGATCCAGATGGCCACATACGCCTTGTTTGCCCGAATCCATTTTTTTAAGTTTACCCTCATGGATTACCCAATCGAGATTTTGTTAGAACGTTTTAAATGTAGCCCCCAAAAGATTTCTGGAGGTCAAAATGAGAATTCTGCACGTAAACCCTTTTTTCTCCCCCTACCTAGGCGGCACGGAGAATTACATATTTGAGTTATGTAAGCGCTTATCCAAGAAGAATTCTGTAAGCGTCATCACTTCTAGGTTGCACGGGACTAAGAAAGAGGAAGTGGTGGTGGGAACAAAAGTATACAGAATGAGGGCCCTTATCCTTAGAAAACTCCCAGCTTTCCTCCCTCCTCCATACTCTATCCCATTCTTTTTTCCCCATCATTTTTTCAAAGTGTGTAAAAAAGAAAAGCCTGATATTATCCACTTGCACAACCGATTTTTCCTAAGCTTCTCATCGACAGCCATATGGAAAAAATTTTTGAGTAAGCCGCTTTTTCTCACGCTGCACAATGCTCGCACAGTGGGGATAAGCAAGGAGATCGATAGAGCAGGGCAACTTTTCGACGATTTGTTAGGTAATCGGGTGATGAGGCGGGCAGATAAAATTATCGCAAACAGTAAATGGACTTTAGAGGCCACAGTTCCAAAAGATTACCCCCGAGAGCAGACAGAGGTCATTTTCAACGGAGTCGACACGAAAAAATTCAAGAAAATCAAAACAGATTTAAAGGACGAGTTTGGCTGCGAGTTCCTCTCCACAACTGTTTGTAGGCTTATTCCCCAGAAGGGAGTCGAGTACTTGATAAAGGCCGTAAAGGAAATCAAACGCGATTTTAAGGCGGTGGTAATAGGCAGGGGACCAGAACTAGAGAGGTTGAAAGCGTTGGCAAATAAATCCGGGATCGGAGAGAGGGTTATTTTCGTGTCTCAACCTATTCCCCTAAGAAAATTGATAGAGTATTATTCCGCGAGCGATTTCTCGATTTTGCCTTCCTTATGGGAGCCGTTTGGAATCGTTTTGCTCGAGGCGATGGCGTGTGAAAATCCGATCATCTCCACAAAAGTCGGCGGTATCCCAGAGGTAGTTTCTGATTGTGGCTTGCTTGTTGAACCGCGCAGCCCAGAGCAAATAGCCGAGGCGGCGAATACGTTGATTGGCGACGAAAAACTTAGAAAAAAGCTGTCGAGGAAAGCGAGGGAGAGAAGCGAAAAAGTTTTTGATTTTGATGTCATAGCAAGAAAAGTTGAACGGAGTTACAATAATTATCTCAAGGGGGCACAGTGAAAATTGCTATATCTACCTACGTTTATCTAACTGAACGGGGGTTGGCGCCATGTATTCAATTCAGACGAAGCCGAAAATAAGTATAATAGTTCCAACATTGAACGAAGAGAAGCTTATCGCTTCGACTCTGAAAAACGTGCGCAAGGTTGTCCCAGAAGCGGAGATTATCGTCGTTGATGGGGGCTCTAGAGATAAAACAGTGGAAATAGCAAGGAGGTATGCAAAGGTTAATGTGGAGAACGGTGGTGTGGGCTTAGCGAGAAATACGGGCGCTAAAATTTCAGAGGGAGATGTACTTGTTTTTCTTGATGCCGATACCACAATAACTCGGCAATTTATAGACGAAGTTCTCAAGACTTTTAAAGACCCGAATTTTGTTGGGGCTGGGGGATTCATATTACCTCAAAAAATGAATCAATTTGAAGAGGCCGTATTCTATTTTTTCAATCTTCTCATAATGGCGTCTTTCGTGATTGGGAAGCCCAGGCTTGCGGGAACTTGTGTGGCGTACAAACGAAGGCCGTTCCTCGAAGTTGACGGATTTGATATAAACATGAATGCGTCAGAAGATTTAGAATTGTGCAAGAAAATTTCTAAGAAAGGGAAAATTGTATTCCTCAGGCACGTTATTGTGCGTACTTCAAGAAGAAGGCTGAAGCACCTCGGGTTATTCAAGCTTATATTGGATTGGTCGAGGGTAACATTCCAGTATTTTCTCGGTAGAAAGCCGCAGGTGTACCATTCATTTAGATAGAAACTACATAGTTTTGTGTTCAGCGAAAGTCATACGTTTTTATTTTTCCATAATCGTATTCTTTAGCGTGGAAGCGTCGAGAAAATTGTTGAAAACTTAAAGTTTACAAAAGACTTTTATAAAATTTTTCCAGTTTGTATGCGCATTTTTCTACTGAAAATTTTTGCCCGGTTTTTAAAGCGTGAGTTTGCATTTTATTAGAGGGCCTATAAGATCTCAGAATTTCCGAGAGTTGTTCGACGTTTCCCGGACCAAAAAGATAACCATTTTTTCCATCAGATACGATTTCCGGGATTGCGAGGGAATTTGCGCCCACCACTGGAGTACCGCAGGCCATGGCCTCCGCCACGACTACCGCTTGGGTTTCGCTTGTCGATGCTATTACAAACGCGTTTGCCGCCGAGTAGTAAAGTGGTTTCAATTTTTCAGGCACATATCCCTCAAATGAAACCTTTTTCTGGAGGCCAAGCTTCTTCCTAAGATTTTTGAGTTTTCGTTCAGCAGGCCCTCTGCCAGCGATAATTAATTTTGCGTTAACATTTTGGAGCGCTTTAAGCACGACGTCGATGTTTTTCTCAAATCCAATCCTACCGAGCGTTAGGAAAACTTGCTCAGCATCGATCCCAAGTTTTTTCTTAGCTTTTTTTTTCTCGATTGGTTTGAAGAAGTCGAGGTCAATGCCGGTAGGCACAACGGCAATTAATTTCTTGATTTGGTGTTGTAGCAAAATCTTCTTCAACGCGTTGCTGGGGGCGATGATTTTGTGGCATCGATTGTAGTAAAATCTGCAGTACTCCCAAGTGACTCTCCTGAGTAATCCACGCCCAAACCTAGAGAGGTATCGAGTGTATTCAGAGAGCATTGTATGAAAAGTGGATACTGGAGGTACGCCCTGCTTTTTCGCAACTCTCAGTCCGAATACGCCAAGCGAGAATGGACCGTGGGTGTGGACGATATCGAGTTTTGGGAGGCTGCCGCTGCCTCGGGGGACTGCAATCTTGAACTCGGGGTATGGTCTAAAAGTTACAGATGGATATGAGCGCACTACCATCCCGTGATGCTCCTTCACGTTTGATTGGGTGCAAAAGACGAAAACTTCATGCCCTTTTTTTACGAGTTCCGGGCCGAAGCTCAGGATCGAGGTAACCACTCCATTTCGCTGGGGTAGGAAGGTATCGGTGAAGAAGCCTATTCGCATTTAATCACCTTGGTTTTGGCTGTCGAGTTGAGGCTAAGATTATCAGCCCGTATTTAACTCCCTTCAGAAATTTACCTACCCTTTGGACGAACAACGGCAAATTTTTCCGTTTGTTGTAAGTTGGCATGATGATAAAGATATCCAGCAGTTGTTTTGCCCTAGGCATTTATTACCCACAAGTTAGGTATTTGCGAGCGAGGGTAAAACCACATCAGGTGATCAAATGACAGGCATGTTCCTGTGCGGAAGGTTGAGCAGTCGCATGAGAGAGTTCTTCATCATGGCTGGTTATCAGCGATGAGGTAGTTACCGGGAGGAGATCAGTTGCAGGTTTGTTTGCAAGCCCTGATGGCGTGATTCGAATGAAGAAATTTACACAGCGAAGGGCTTTGTTATTAGCTCTCTTCTTCATCGTGATTATTGCACTAGCGGTGGTATATTTTGCCCGCGAGGACCTTTACGCGATGCTCAGCGATTTGGGCAAGTTAGGCTATCTAGGTGTTTTTCTGCTCAGCTTCATCGGTGCCACATCTGTTATAATTCCAATCCCATACACCGTAATTTTGTTAACAATCAGTGCACCACAATTCGGTTTTAATCCCCTCCTGCTTGCCATTGTTGCTGGGCTTGGGGCGGCGGTGGGCGAGCTCGTGGGTTATGGACTGGGTTATGTTGGCAGACGGGTCGTGAATAAAAAGCACGACCGCCGTTTTAATGCTATGTTAAAGATTTTCGATCGTTTTGGAATGCCAGCAGTTTTCATCTTCGCCTTGACACCTCTGCCAGATGATCTCCTCTTCATCCCGCTTGGTCTGATGCGCTACAACCTCTGGAAAGTGTTTATCCCATGTGTGTTAGGGAAGTTCCTCATGTCTTTGATTATCACTCACGTCGGGGTCGCAGCGGGAACAGTGTTTGCGGAAGGGGGAATGATAATTGCCGTGGCAACGACAATTTTGCTTGTCTTAGTCGTCGTCGCAATGTTTAGAATCAATTGGGAAAAGCTTGTCGAAAAATACTTATCTTAAAAAGGTTAAGCAGCGGAATTCTAATTCTTGCTTCAAGTAATTTTTTCGGCTAAAAGAAAAACAAATTCATGCGATTGGCTTGAGGCGATCTTTTAGACGGTCTAGCACTTGCGGCAGCGTTGTGTACTCCATCTCATCCGGGCCAAGCCTAGCCGGCATAAATTCTCCTTGGCGTCTCAGATAATCGGCCAGTTCATTCGCTGTAGCCCTAGCCTTGTCGAACGCCGGGTCGTCAAAGAGGTCTGCTGGTTCATTCTCGTTTACTCCTACTATGTGTCCGTCTGAGACCTGGAAACCTAAGGCAACAACCCTTGGAGGTCCATCGAAAAAGGTGCATTTTGCATTTTCCAGACTAACTGGCATCAAAGGCCCGTGATGACTGCCCCTCATCCAACCAGCCACAAGGTGAGGCATGCCGAAAGGCGCCAATACTTCGCCTACGGACGGCAAGCCGTGTTGTCCTCTTACAATGCAGACTGGGTCGTCCTTTCCAACATACCGCCCTGCGATGAGGCTCAGCCTAGAAGTGCTCGCTACAGACGCCAACAGTTTGTCCGATGTGCGATATATCCTTTCGATCACGTAGCGTCCCGGGGTACCTAGCAGGGCAATCACGTCGTACATCTCCGCTGGGCATGCTAAGTCTACGTTTTTATTTTCCATGACATCCATTACCCTGAATGTAAAGCCACCATGCATGGACGGGTCGATTACCAAGCCTGCGGTGCTAAAGGGGTCCGCGAATATCTTGAATAGCGGAAGGTTCCATGCACCGGGTTCTGTCTTGTCAGCAGCAAAAACTACTATGGGTTCACTCTTTCTTTCTTCAAACTCCATTTCAGCAACACCGGGGCCCATTCCCTTCACGTTGCCCGAGAAGGCTTCGCCCAGCAAATCTTGTCCAGCCGCGTAAAGCTTTAGCGGCTTAGAGACAGTTTCACTTATTTCTTTAAATGTGTTCCACGCAAACTCGTGTATCTTCGGGTTGTTTTCTCCATTTCCGTGAGTCATTAATAGCTCCAAGTCGTCGCCGCAGTGGAAAACATAATAGTCTGTAATCAAGTTCTCTTTGCGGGCTTTTTCTAGGTGTTGTTTAGCAGCTTCGATTTGTTTGGGGTGGACTGTATGATGTCCAGCCACAGAGCCTATATCGGCTTTGATTATGCTCACAGTGGTTCGCATTTGTTCACCGCTCATGTATCTCCCTTGTGTTTAAAAGTTCCCCTTTAAAAAGTTTACGCATAAGAGATAACTAACGCTCCAACTAGGCCCGCGGCTACCGAGGCGGCGAGGATAAGCAACAAGGTCGGCACTGGCCCCGCGCTAGTCTCTGGCTTTAGGGGCCTTCCACGGAGACGATACCACATTCGTATTGCCCGCTGAGTACCCAGATGCGCGGCCCACAGGCAGAGCGGCAGATTCACGGCCAAGATGAGCACGATGAACAGGACCACCCAGAACTCGTTGGTCGGGATATTAGGGAAGGACCAACCTCCCACCATTTGCTCGAGTTGGGTGATGAGCACGCTGTCATAAATCCCTCGCGAGAAAAGGAAGACAGCAGCGCCCACACCGAAGAAGAGCTGGGCGAGCACGAAGGTCGCGAGTACGGTGAATGCGAAGTAAACGAGCGGCTGCCACCAAGCACCTAGTTCGAGCGGCGAGGGTACGCGCACGGCTTGGCTGAGGTCAACGAAGAATTCCCCACCACCGCCCCATCGTCCATAAGCGACGCCGAAAACCCAGCTTCCAACAACTAACAACCAAAATGCGGCGTGCCAGTATTCACCGCGCATCGCTTCACCGATGATGTCGGACTACCTGTATTTTCGCTCGTAGTCACGTCGCGCAGTTCTTATAGCTCGGTTGAGGTAGTTGTGGTTTATCTTGGTAGGCTGAGAAGAGGTTGGCTTCGGTGGGGGTGTCGGTACCTTCAAAGTGCCAGGGGAACGCTCTAAAATGCTCAATCTACGCTCCAAAGTTGATAATCTTTGAATTAATGAATTTAATTTGTTTTCAATAGATGAAATACGCTCATCTCTTGAGATTTGTTCCATCTCCTCACCTCTCCCTTGATTTTTTGAGATTTCGGGTATTTAAAGGTTGGTTTTGTTTTTAAAAGCTCGGAAATTCCTTCAATCTTTTCTCCCGGTGAGCGCGCGTTCGTCGATTTCGCCACAGGGTTTTCTCTCTTTAAACACTTGGGCTGAAAACTTGCTTATGCGCACCCCCTCACGGAGCCAGTAGTCGGGCGTCAACCCAGCTTTCATGCAGGTATGTGAGAGGAACTCCTCAGTACCCCACCTCCACTCGACGGGCACCTGAGGCAAGAGCAGACCTGCGTAACCAGACCACTCGATGATTAGGCCATCCCTGCCAACCGTGATGTGTTTCGGATATTCGCGTGGGCTCTTGGCCTTGATGACTTCTGG